>NZ_JADBTZ010000351.1:0-7258 GCF_020245885.1 Microcystis sp. M165S2
CCCCAACCCCCAACCCCCACCGAAAAACTTTTTCAGCAAACCCTAATTAGGCAAGGGATTCTCCCACTTCTAAGAGGGGACAAAAGGGAAAATAGGGGGAAACCGTCCAACGATAGAATTTTTTGCTGCTGGTGGACTGAAGATTAAAACGCAGGGAAACAAAGGGGAAAAAGGGAGATACGGAACAATTCCAACTGAAAGCCGGCTTAGAAGTGCTATTATCGCCCTGGAAAGACCAAGCAGGGTATTGAAAAACCTCCCGGACGAGGGATTTTCCTTCATCGCTAACTTGGGCGCAGCTGCGACTAATGCCCGAAACCAAACAGAAACTATTACCGATACAATTGTCATTAGAAGCCACGATCAGGAGATCTTCCCCGGTGGTGGTTAGTTCAAAAGCGATAAAATCTCCAGCTTGCCAACGACTAAGGACTTGTCCCTGGGCATTCTGGTAGATAGCGCTGCAGTTTTCGGGATCGAGAAGACGATTACTATCGGGATCTAAGTAACCGCAAACCTTTCCCATCAGACGAGTTCCATCCTGAAACCCATACACCCAATCAAAGGTATCGATCTTAGCGGCCCCTTGATTGCTTTTGTTGACCAATAGTAATCGATCGCTGACCACGGTTATTAATTCTCTATAAAACTAAGCTTCCCTTAATAACAAAGGTATCACTAAATACAAATTTCCCAACAAAAAGATTTATTAAGTTTAGCTTCTCGTCCCTCTGGGAGAGTGAACCAGTCAGCTTAAATCAAGGCCAAAACCTGCTATCTTATGGGGAGACAAAAATTATCTAGATCTTGTTTTAGCGAGTGGTAGTAAGGGCATGGCGTACAAGCGGGTATTATTAAAACTGAGTGGGGAGGCCCTGATGGGCAATCTCGGCTATGGGATCGACCCGATGGTGGTTTCCGCTATCGCTCAGGAAATCTCCGAAGTGGTTGACCAAGGCATCCAATTGGCGATCGTGGTCGGTGGGGGCAATATTTTTCGCGGGGTGAAAGCCGCCTCGGCCGGCATGGATCGGGCCACAGCCGATTATATTGGTATGATAGCAACAGTCATGAACGCTATGACCTTGCAGGATGCCCTAGAACGAGCGCAAGTACCGACTAGGGTATTAACGGCGATTGCCATGCAGGAATTGGCTGAACCCTACATCCGCCGGCGAGCAATCCGTCATCTGGAAAAAGGTCGGGTGGTGGTTTTCGGTGCGGGATCGGGTAATCCTTTCTTTACCACCGATACCACGGCGGCCCTGCGCGCTGCCGAAATCGATGCGGAAGTGGTGTTTAAAGCGACGAAAGTGGATGGAGTTTATGATTCCGATCCCTCCCATAACCCTAAGGCGCGACGCTTTCAAAGTCTTACCTACGGTCATGTGCTGACTCATGATCTGCGGGTGATGGACGGAACGGCGATCGCTCTGTGCAAGGAAAATAATATCCCGATAGTCGTTTTCGATCTGTCGGTAGCAGGTAATATTGTTCGCGCTGTCAAAGGTGAACCCGTTGGAACATTGGTAGGAGGATTCTGTGAAGTTAGCTGAAGTTCAAGACCATATGCACAAAACCGTCGAATCAACCCAGAGAGCTTTTAATACGATTCGCACCGGCCGGGCAAATGCTTCTCTTTTAGATCGGATCGTGGTGGAGTATTATGGCATGGAAACTCCCCTCAAGTCCCTAGCGACCATTAGCACTCCCGACGCGACCACGATCGCCATTCAACCCTTCGATCGTACCAGTATGGGGGCGATCGAAAAGGCGATTTCTCTGTCGGACGTGGGTTTAACCCCCAGTAATGACGGTCAGATCATTCGTTTAAATATCCCTCCCCTGACCAGCGATCGCCGCAAGGAATTGGTCAAATTAGCGGCGAAATTGGCCGAAGAAGGAAAGGTGGCTATCCGCAATATTCGCCGGGATGCGATCGATGCTATCCGTAAACAGGAAAAAGGTCACGAAATTTCTGAGGATGAATCGAGGGATTTACAGGATCAAGTGCAGAAATCCACCGATAAATTTATCGCCAAAATCGAGGATTTGTTAACGACAAAAGAAAAAGATATCATGACCGTTTAAGTTTTTTTCTCCTAATGGATAGAACAGGCTTTTTGTCTGTTCTATTTAGCTTTTTATCCCTATTTAAAAGGTATAGGGGAGTGAGAAGGTTTGGGGGTGAAGTCTTTCCGTATCGCGGCATCTCAGGTTCTACCATTTTCTTTATTCGTGGCAGGCATCCTACTCCCCCTCTCCCACCCCCGCCTTGGGGGCAAGGGTAATTAACCATCTCTGCCATTACTTTAGAAAATTTCTTCTTTCTGCTAGTTGATTGATCATAATAGCCGTACATTTTCGATCATGAGTAATCACTAAACAAGAATTTTTTTCTGGTAATAATTGTTAAAATTGAGGCAGTTTTAAAGCATCATTATGACGGGTATTATACTAAATACGGTTATTAAAAACTGATTATTTATCCCCCCCTTTTGCCTGTCCTTATAAGTAGGGTTTGCTGAATAATGGTAAAACCCTTTTAAAATAAGGCTTTTGACCTGTTAAAATCTGATGTTCATGCTGCGAAAATCGGATTGGGACCCTCAAAAACCTTGCATTATCCTTCTTATAGTACATAAACTGGTACGAAAAGAGAGGGCAACAAAGCCTGAAACGACCGGCTCCTGACTCGGAGACTCCTGACTCCTAACCCCACCAACAAACTTTTTCAGCAGACCCTAAGTAGCCTATGCTCAACAGATTTAGTATTATTGGTTGCTATTTAGGAGATAGGAGTCGTCAATCAGCCAAAAAACTTTGGGGCCAGTTTACCCGGTGTTTACCGACAATGTGCTGTTACTTACACAGACTTTTGGGAGTCCTATAAGACAGTAATTCCGAGTAAACGTCATCGACCGGTCGGGAAAGAAACTGGTCAAACTAATCCTATTGAAAGATTAAATAATACCTTTCGACAAAGGATTTCTCGGCTGGTGAGAGAGAGTCTATCTTTCTCTAGCAAAATGGAGAATCACGTTGGGGAGCCCTTTGGTATTTTATCCATGACTACAATGCACAGCAAAGCAAAGGATTAAGCCTCCATCACTACTACCGAATCACCACCCTCTATCTTTCTATCTGTCTATCCACTAGGATAATGACCTTGCAATCAAAACTTCATGTCTGCGTCACAGTAAGTTCATATCCCCAGCCTAAATTAGAGATAGTCAGTCCCAAGCCGTTTTCCGAAACACTCCTCTCACACCCACGATTATTAGGACTGACTTTTATTCCCTTCTCAGAATGGTTAAACAATAAAAACTATGACTCGCAATATTTTTAACGATAATATCTCCCCGCGCAACGAAGGCAATCCTAAACGCTCCAAATCTTCTGGGATGAAAAAACTTTTTGCCTATTCCTCTTTACTGGTTTTGGGTGTCGGGTTAGGCATCGGGGCCACCTACGCCTACAGTCAAAATCCTCTAGAATTAGCCCAAAATATTGCCCCCGCTGCCAATAATCCTCGCCCTTCCACACCGGCCGCAGCCGCTCCCTCGTCTCTTGCTATTCCTACCAATTTTGTCGCTTCTGTGGTGCAAGAAGTGGGGCCGGCGGTGGTAAGAATTAATGCTTCTAGGGAAGTCAATGGAGGCGGTGATTTTTCGGAATTTGCTAACGATCCTGTTTTCCGTCGCTTCTTTGGTTCCCAAATACCCGATCGAGGAGAAAAACAAGTTCAAAGAGGTACAGGTTCGGGGTTTATTATCAGTAATGACGGTAAAATTATCACCAATGCTCACGTTGTCGAGGGAGCAGATAAGGTGACTGTCACCCTCAAAGATGGTCGCACTATCGATGGCAAAGTTTTAGGTAGTGATCCTTTAACTGATGTGGCAGTGGTACAGGTGGAAGCGAGCAATTTACCCACGGTTAAATTAGGTAATTCTGATAGTTTACAGGTGGGAGAATGGGCAATTGCTATCGGTAATCCTTTGGGATTAGATAACACTGTCACCACGGGGATTATTAGTGCCAAAGAACGTCATAGCTCCCAAATTGGTGCTAGTGATAAACGGGTGGATTTCCTGCAAACCGATGCGGCAATTAACCCCGGAAATTCCGGCGGACCTTTGTTAAATTCTCGGGGAGAAGTTATCGGAGTTAACACTGCTATCATTCAAAATGCCCAGGGTTTAGGTTTTGCTATTCCGATTAAGACTGCCGAAAGAATCGCCGAACAATTAATCACCACGGGTAAGGTGGAACATCCCTATCTCGGTGTTCAAATGGTACAGTTAACTTCGGAGGTAAAAGAACAATTAGCCGATAGTCCTATGGCTGATAATTGGACTATCCCCGATGATTCTGGTGTCTTGTTAGTGCGGGTGATGAGAGATTCTCCTGCCGCAGAAGCGGGATTGCGATCGGGTGATGTGTTAAAGTCTGTAGGTGGTAAGAATGTCACCGATCCCGATGCGGTTCAGGAAATTGTTGCTAATACTCAAATCGGCGATAATTTACCCGTAGAAATTAGCCGGGAAGGACAAAAAATTAATCTGAATATTCAAGTTGGTAGCTTGAATACTGCTAACAGATCCCAGTCTGAAAAATAAGTGGTAGAAGACCTAAACTTTATAGAGAGCTTGTTAGTAAGCTCTCTATATTTCTGGTTTTACTTTTGGCTCTTGAATCCAATAATTATGCTGTAATAGTCTTTCCTGTGGTTACTGTGGGGAGGGAAAAGTCAGAGACAATTAGGGCAAAATGATAAGTATTTTATATGTAAATAGCTTCAATGCTTAAAAATATTTAAATTTACAATCGGTAATATTTATTTTTACTTAAGAATTTATTGAGAATAATTTTTATTTATTTACGAGGTGGCAATACTTCCAGCGATTCTGGTATAATTTTGCATTATGCTATGGTGGGCTTCACTGTAATTTTTAGGGTTTTAATGATCTGGGTTGTCTTAAAACCCTTGCTAAATCTAGACTTTTCCCTTGAGCAAAACCAAACACTTTCGCCAATTCTCCCTTTTTTTCCGAACAACGTTGATCTAATTTTTGTGTAGTTTTGTTGCCAAGTCAAATTTTTTTTGACAAAATGCCTAAATTGTGGTATGGAGATAGATTGTTGATAGGTGGCAATTCAAACCGAGGCAATCAATAATTAGGGGAGGGTTAGGGAATTTAACCGAAAATTGGGAAGATTCAGAAGAATTAGCCGAAGAACTGGATAATATCTGGGACGAGAGAACCTGATGGCTTATCTCTTTGATACCGATGCCATTTCAGAAAAATCAGCGATAAAAACCTTTTTTACCGATCTAGCCCGGCTCTAACGCCTGGGAAGGGAAAAATCCTCAATTGAGCCGAAATTAGCTTAATCAAAAAATATGCTATAATCAGAATGTAAGCACAAGGGGCCGTAACGGTTTCGACAGGTTAGCGAAAGCTCCCCCGTGATACAGGTCGAGAGTGAGTCTCCTCTCGTAAATCAAAGGCTCAAACAAAAAGTAAATGCGAACAACATCGTTCCTTTCGCTCGTAAAGCCGCTCCTGTAGCTGCCTAATAGTCTCTAATCGACTCGAGCATTCATAGTTTGACTCCGTTAAGGACTATGGATAAACCCCCAACGGATGCCACGTTTAACTTTCTCTAGTTAGTTAACCGTCTAAGCTTTAACTAGAGCATCCCACTGTCCGGGATAAGTGACAGTCCCCGTTTCGAGGGTAATCGAAACTAAACCTGTGAATGAACGGACAGTCAATACCTAATTTGGACAGCAGTTCGACTCTGCTCGGCTCCATTGATTACTTGAATGAGGAACCTTCTCTCCCGCATGGACGGGGTACAAACACCGATAATTCCCGTGGTCGGTCAGTTAATTAAAGCGAACCCCGGTACTATTTCCCTAGGTCAAGGGATTGTTTCCTATGATCCACCCCGGGAGGCGATCGAATCTCTATCTTTATTCTTAGCCAATACCAAAAATCATCAATATCAATCTGTGGCGGGAATTCCCCCCTTATTAGCAGTAATTCGGCAAAAACTAGCCGAAGATAATCGGGTAGAAATCAGCGATAAACAGGCAATTTTTGTGACGGCGGGCAGTAATATGGCTTTTATGAATGCCATTTTAGCCATTACTTCCCCGGGGGATGAAATTATTCTCAACACTCCCTTTTATTTCAATCATGAAATGGCCATAAAAATGGCTAATTGTCAAGTAATTTTGGTCGCCACAGACAAAAATTATCAATTGCGTCCAGCCGCCATTGAAGAGGCAATCACGGAAAAAACTAAGGCAGTGGTGACGATTTCTCCTAATAATCCCACGGGAGTAGTTTATCCAGAAAATACCCTAAGAGAAGTCAATCGCATCTGTCAAAAAAAGGGCATCTATCACATTCATGATGAGGCCTATGAGTATTTTACCTATAATCATGCCCGCCACTTTTCCCCGGCGGCAATTGTTGGTAGTGAATCCTGGACTATTTCCTTATTTAGTCTCTCAAAAGCCTACGGTTTTGCCAGTTGGCGCATTGGTTATATGGTAGTACCAGAACATTTATCTGAGGCGATTAATAAGATTCAGGATACTATTTTAATCTGTCCGCCGGTAGTTTCGCAATACGCGGCTCTGGGAGCGTTACAGGTGGGTAAAAGCTATCCTTTAGAACAGTTAAAAACCATCATTCAAGTTAGAGAAATTTGCCTGAATGCTCTAGAATCGATTAGGGATATCTGTGATGTTGCCACTGCGGAAGGGGCTTTTTATTTCTTCCTGAAAATTACCACAGACAAGAATGATTTTCAGTTAGTTAAAAGTTTAATTGAGCAGCAGCGGGTGGCGGTGTTACCCGGTTCAACTTTTGGGATAACGGAAGGCTGTTATTTGCGTCTTGCCTACGGTGCTTTATCTCCAGAAACGGCTTTAGCGGCAGTGGAAAGATTGGTAAAAGGACTGCGTTATTTTAGTCAGTGATTTTGAAGAATAAATACTGGCTTTCTTTCTTGGTTTTTACTTTACCACAACTGATGAAAAACATTCTCTTGTCCATGGATGGGGTACAAACACCGAATTATTGCCGTGGTCGGTCGATTAATTAGGGTCTGCTGAAAAAGTTATTGAAAAGCACAGGTCTCTTAATCAATGATTTCACTTAGCTACAAGCATAAGCTTTAGTTGTTGATTAGCTTCTAAGCTATAACTTATTGTCATCATTGACCGAGAAAAAGTGCG
>NZ_JADBTZ010000352.1:0-3009 GCF_020245885.1 Microcystis sp. M165S2
ATTTCTCGACTGGTGAGACAGAGTCTATCTTTCTCTAAAAAAATGGAGAATCACGTTGGGGAACCCTTTGGTATTTTATCCATGACTACAATGCACAGCAAAGCAAAGGATTAAGCCACCATCACTACTACCGAATCACCACCTATCTCCCTATCCTCCTGTGTTTTTTTCGATAACGCTTCTAGATTTCTACTCAGATTATACAATAAGTTTAAAGAAGCCGATTTTAGAGGAGCATTCGGGGATAATCTCTCTAATTCGTCAATTGCTCTCTCTCTTGTTCCTCCTCTACCTAACCTGAGTTCGGGATAAGCTAAAACCCTGATGCTACCGTAGTCTGAAACTCCTATTCTTTCGTGGAAGCTATGGCTAGTAATTGTTTGTGATACTAATAATCTTATCACTAAGTTTAACTCCTAAACCTTCATCAGTCAAATTTCATCGAAGTTGCATCACCAGAAGGAATAAAACTTGCCCAGAAAAAAGGATGTTTTTGCTTCTCACTCTTGAGCATTCCTAGTTGAATTTGTCGTAAAGCTTCACTGCGTCTTTCTCCTTTTTGCAAGCGTCCATAATAGGCGACCATTAAATCTTTAGTTGCGTCGTCAGATACTTTCCAAAGGCTAATTAATTGGCTTTCACTACCCGCAATAACTAAAGCGCGGCGCAATCCATAAACTCCCTGGCCGATATTAATATCTCCTTTCCCCGTATCGCAAGCGGAAAGAACAACTAATTTGGTTCCGACTAAGTTTAAATTGGTAGTTTCTAAAGCAGTTAAAACACCATCATCTCCTGCACTTTGACCGATTTTAACTCCGGCTAAAACTAACCCAGAACGCAATAAAGGATTCTCAATCACATTGCGTTCCGGTTTAAAAAAACCATGAGTGGCGATGTGGAGAATATTCGGTTTTTTCGCTTGTTTGACGGCGTTTTCTGTGGCTTGAGAACCAGTTAAAACAGTGGCTTGAGGTAAGATATTTTTAATCGCTTTAGCTTCTTGTTCTGTACCCGGAAGACCGGGAAAAGTAAACTCAGACAGGTCAATGGAACGAGTGAGAGCGACTTTTTCCCCTGCTTTACCGTAGAAAGGATCAGCTACAATGAGGGGAGATTGTTGACTGGCAAATTTATCTTTTAGACGTAGTAAATCTCGTCCAGAAGTGAGATAGGTAATATGATAATTTTCCACTAAGTATTGATTATTTTCATCCACTAATGCTTCAAAGGGAATTAAATTAAGTCCAGCATCAGGAGAAAGCAGAATTGTTTTAGTATCGCCTAATAATTGACGGATAGGCTGCATCAATGTCTCATCAAGTTGACGCGCTGATTTTTGCAGTTGGGGGAGACGAGTTTCTGCGTCTGCAAGATTGTCACGGAAGTAAATTAATTTGTCGTCAATTGGTTTAGCCTCCCCTAAATCCTTGGCTTTGATGTCACCATTGGGATAGAGAATATAAACAGCATAACGAGGATTGCCAAAGCGTTGATTTTCAGGCGCTTTAGGATTAAGAGGTCGATAGCGGACTATTTCAACTAAAGCAGCATCAGCAGGAATTAGCTTTTGAATGCCTTCGAGGGTAATGGGTTGGGATAGGCTACGAAATTCGGCACTACGACGACCGATTTTACCCTCTATTTCTTTTGCTTTTTCGGTAACTTCGTTAAGTTGTTGACGGTAAATTTCTGGTGAGGGGAAATCATCAGGCTTTTTAAAGGTCAGATTAGATAGTTGAGTCCGAACTTCAATCAGTTGAGTTAATAATCGTTGACTTTCGAGGTCATCAGTACGTTGTCGGAGAATTTGTAAGCTATTGGTTGAAACATCTAAAATTCGTCCTTTACGTTCTAAGATGGTTTTCAAGGCGAGACGGGTTGCTTCTGGGTTATTAGGTGCAGCTTGAAGATTGAGGGAAATCACCCCATTAGTCGTCCCCAAAACCTTTGCCATATAATCTTGTTTTTGCTTGTCATCCCCCATTTTTAGGTTTTCTGAGAGGTTGTATTCTTGTACTGCAAGTGCTTGGGTTCGATAATTAATGGCTTGAGGAATATCATCTTGAGACTGGTAAAGTCCTGCCAAGTTGTTGAGACTGGTGGCGGTATTGGGATGGTTGTCTCCTAATTGTTGTTTCCAGATAGCTAAGGACCTGTTGTAGAGGGGTTCGGCTTCGCTGTATCTTCCTTGAGACTCGTAAAGTGCTGCCAAGTTGTTGAGACTGGTGGCGGTATCGGGATGGTTGTCTCCTAATTGTTGTTTCCTGATAGCTAAGGCTTGTTCTAAGAGGGGTTCGGCTTCGCTGTATCTTCCTTGAGACTGGTAAAGTCCTGCCAAGTTGTTGAGACTGGTGGCGGTATTGGGATGGTTGTCTCCTAATTGTTGTTTCCAGATAGCTAAGGACCTGTTGTAGAGGGGTTCGGCTTCGCTGTATCTGCCTTGAACTCTGTAAAGTTCTGCCAAGTTGTTGAGACTGGAGGCGGTATCGGGATGGTTGTCTCCTAATTGTTGTTTCCTGATAGCTAAGGCTTGTTTGTAGAGGGGTTCGGCTTCGCTGTATCTGCCTTGAGACTGGTAAAGTCCTGCCAAATTGTTGAGACTTTGTGCAGTTAGGGGATGGTTGTCTCCTAATTGTTGTTTGATGATAGCTAAGGCTTGTTTGTAGAGGGGTTCGGCTTCGCTGTATCTTCCTTGAGACCGATAAAGTTCTGCCAAATTGTTGAGACTGGCGGCGGTATTGGGATGATTGTCTCCTAATTGTTGTTTGATGATAGCTAAAGCTTGTTTGTAGAGGGGTTCGGCTTCGCTGTATCTGCCTTGAACTCTGTAAAGTTCTGCCAAATTGTTGAGACTGGCGGCGGTATCGGGATGGTTGTCTCCTAATTGTTGTTTGATGATAGCTAAGGCTTGTTTGTAGAGGGGTTCGGCTTCGCTGTATCTTCCTTGAGACCGATAAAGTTCTGCCAAATTGTTGAGACTGGCGGCGGTATTGGGATGATTGTCTC
>NZ_JADBTZ010000353.1:0-8518 GCF_020245885.1 Microcystis sp. M165S2
TAACTTTAAACTCTAAGACAAACATTTTACGCAGGGGGTACTTAGATAAAATCAGTATAGCACAATAAAAGTTAAGTTAACAAGCTATAGTTTAAAAAGCCGTCCTAAAAGGACGGGGCTTTAACCCAAAATTTCGGTAACATCAATCCCTCCCATTCTTAAACCTTTGGCGATCGCGTTAGAGACACTTTCATTCAGTGCGATCGCTTTAGCCTAGGCAACTGCGATCGCTGGTGGGCATTGTTAAGTTTTCTTGAACGGGCGATTTTTGTGATCAAGAGTAGAACCATCAATATTTATGGTTCGGTTGGCTATTGGTATGATACGAATGTCTGTGGAGAAATGGGTGTTATACACTCCTGTCAAATTAAATTTGAAAACTAGCGATCGCTTTTCTACGGGAACAGAGAATTGCTATAAGAAATACTAATATTTTGTCGCCATCAGGTTCTAGCCGCAATTCAATTGAGTATAAAATAATCTCAGAAAAAGCCTCCAGAAAATGTCAAATCAACCATGAAAAAAATTATTTTGATTTCTAGTCTATCTTTAACAATGATAGTCGGTATTTCCTGGGCAAAACCAAATATAGTTTTGGCTGAAACTTGTAATTACTTTGCCGGAACTGCTGTGACGGGAAAAAGCATTAACATCGATTTATGTTCGATTGTCCCGGCTAGTTCCCGTAGTGTTGACTTTGTTTATTATTTAGGAAATCAACGACTGGTTAGCCAAGCTAATTGTGATAACGGAACTTGGACGACTTTTCCCGAAAGACAAATTCATCGTCCCCGCTCTCAGGCGACTCAAACAATGCTAGAGGTGGTGTGTAGTTACAGATTCGATAGTTCTCAATCCACATCAAGAATCACTACAGCAATAGTGTTTTCTCCACCATCAAATGTGAGAACATCCCCCAATGGCAATATCATCTGTTCAGTCAGAGAACGTAGAACCATCAATATTTATGGTTCGGCTGGCTCTTGGTATTATACGAATGTCTGTGGGGAAATGGGTGTTATACATTCCAGTCAAATTAAATTTGACCACTAGAGAGCGCTTTTCTGCGGGAACACAGAAACGGGTAGAATCAATCAATGCAGTTGTTTTCTTTCGAGGTGTCATCATTACTAAGAAAGCTACCCGTTCCTTAGCCGGTATTGCCGGAATTGTCGCCGTTGCCACCTTAATCAGTAAGGTTTTTGGTTTAGTCCGCGAACAGGTAATCGCCGCTGCCTACGGTGTTGGGCCAGTGGTGAACGCCTACGCTTTTGCCTACGTTATCCCCGGTTTTCTGTTAATTCTCCTCGGTGGTATTAACGGCCCCTTTCACAGCGCTTTGGTCAGTGTTTTGGCCAAAAGAGATAAATCCGAGTCCGCACCGATTGTGGAGACTGTCACCACCCTAGTCAGTGTCATTTTATTAGCTGTCACCGTCTTTTTAATCGTTTTTGCCAATATTTTTATCGATGTTCTCGCTCCCGGTTTAGATGCCGCCACCCGTGGCATGGCCATTCAACAACTGCAAATTATGGCCCCCATGGCGGTTTTAGCCGGTTTAATCGGCATCGGTTTCGGTACTCTCAACGCGGCGGACCAATACTGGCTACCGAGTCTCAGTCCGCTTTTTTCCAGTGTGGCGGTGATTTTCGGGGTGGGTTTGCTGGCCTGGTTACTTGGCGATCGCATTGATCAGCCGCAATATATTCAACTAGGGGGTTTTGTCCTCGCCGGGGGTACTCTCGTCGGGGCGCTCTGGCAATGGTTAGCACAAGTGGGCGCACAAGTCAAGTCAGGTTTAGGAAAATTAACATTTCGTTGGGATTGGCGGATACCGGGGGTGTCGGAGGTGTTGCGGGTGATGATTCCGGCGACCTTATCTTCGGGAATGTTGCATATTAACGTTTATACTGACCTCTTTTTCGCTTCTTTTATCGAAAATGCCGCCGCTTCTATGCGTTACGCCAGTTTTATCGTTCTCACGCCCTTGGGCATCATGTCTAACATGATTCTCGTGCCGTTTATGCCGATATTTTCTCGACTGACGGAACCGGAAAATTGGGGAGAATTGAAACAAAGAATCCGTCAGGGTTTATTATTGACGGCTTTAACCATGTTACCCTTTACCGCTATCTTTATCGCCCTCGCTTTCCCGGTAGTGCGGGTTATCTATCAACGGGGTGCCTTTAATCTGGCTGCCTCGGAACAGGTGGTTCCCGTATTAATGGCCTACGGTTTCGGGATGTTTTTCTATCTCGGCCGCGATGTCTTAGTACGAGTGTTCTATGCTTTGGGGGATGGCGACACTCCCTTTAAGGTGAGTATGGTGAATATTTTTCTTAATGGTGTGCTGGATTTCCTCTTGTATAAACCTTTTGGTACTCCGGGGATTGTTTTAGCCACCGTGGGGGTTAATATCCTTTCTATGGGCATTTTTACGGTGATTTTAAATCGTCGTTTAGGGGGTTTACCTCTAGGAGAATGGGGTTTATCCTTGTTGGGATTAACGGTAATTACAATGCTTTCTGGTGTTGCTAGTTGGGGTGCTAGTTGGGGTTGGGAAAAGATTTTTGGTGCTGGTAATATTTTCCTACAATTATTACAGTTAGGTTTTGCTTCGACAGTAGCGGTGGGTTTATTCCTTCTCGGTGCGATGTTATTGAAGTTACCGGAATTAGACCTATTAATCTCGCGAGTTCGTCAGAAGTTCTTGAAAAAATCTTAGGTTTAAGTTGCTGCCTCACTAGATTAAAGAAAGGTTAAACCCTAGCTAACACCAAATCAGTTTTTAAGAGTCTGATTAACTCCCTCCCTCGCTCGTAATTACTGTTGTAGGGGACGGAAGAATTTTTTCAATTTGCTCGCTCTCTTTTTGTTTAATATCAAACAAATCCAATCGGATTTGAAGATTTAACCAAAAATCAGGCGAGACTTGCAAGTATTTAGCTAGTCTTAAAGCGGTGCTAGGGGTAATCCCCCGACGACCGTTGACGATTTCGTTAATTTGCCGGTAGGGAACTCCGATCGCATCGGTGAGTTGACGTTGTGTGATACCCATCGGCCGCAAAAATTCCTCTTTCAGCATCTGGCCCGGATGGGTGGGTCTTCTATGGGTAGGTATGCGAACCATATACTCCTTGTTCTGACTTTCCCGACCGACGACCGACTCCTAATCCCACCGACAAACTTTTGCAGCAAACCCTATTTATTTTTAGGAATTGGGGGCAGTTGCGGTGATTTTCGGCGAGAATTAGCACCAGATATTTTCGGAGGTAGGGGTGCATAATTGCGATTAGATAAACTTTGAAGGCTCTTTTTCATATTAGCAGGTTCCGGCAGTTCTAGAGTTACCCCTTCTCTAGCGGTCATTGTTTCCTCTGGTAGGCATAAATCAAAAACAAAGGCGGAATTATTGGTTAAATCAGCCAGTTCTAATTTTACCATCTCTGGAGAGGATTCTCGTGCCAATAAAGGTTCAATTTCGGTTTTAATTAACTGTTCTAATTGAGCCAGATAATTGATCTTAACAGGAGTAACAATTAAATTTAACGTTTCTTGCCAACCTTGCCCCTCTAATTCTGCCAGAATATCCCCATAACAGCGAATTTTCCAGCTACCTATTCCTAAATCTCGATAGGAAAAAATTTCCAGCCAACCCCCAGCATCCGATCGATAATAATGAGTATATCGTTCACTACTTTCGGGAGATTCGTAATCGATACGCACTTCAATATGGGCAAAAGGAGAATCCAGACGGGCCAAGAGACGATAGTTTCCCGAGACAATTTCTAGGGAATTAGTAGAAATTGTGTGTCCGTGATTCTCCCCTTGTTTTTGCAGTATAAATTCCATAATCTTAGCCTAGGCCTAATGTTTGGCCTTGACGCTAAAACTTAGGATTTGTGCCGAGAGATTTGTGCTTTTAATTCCCTTGCTTGTGTCAATAAATCCGCTTGGGTTAGACTAATTTGTTCTTGGGTGGCCATCCATTTCAGTTGTACCGTGCCATTTTCAGCCTCAGCATCCCCCAAAATTATACAGCCCACGGCCTTGGCTCGATCGGCCCGTTTAAATTGTTTCCCGAAAGCGCTGCCGCTTAAGTCCAACTCGACGCTAAACCCCAATCTGCGTAATTCCTGTGCTAATACCACACTGCGCTCCTCAGCTTTTTCTCCTTTGGAGATGAGATAAAAATCGGGAACCAAAAAAGATAAAGATTGCTTTTGTTGTAATAATATAATCAGACGTTCTAAACCGATCGCCCAACCCACTGCTGGTGTGTCTAGACCACCTAATTGAGCTATTAAACCATCATAACGACCACCACCGCAAACCGTCGCTTGAGAGCCTAAATCATCGGACTGAATTTCAAAGGCCGTATGGGTGTAATAGTCCAATCCTCGCACTAAACAGGGATTAAGATTATAGATAACTCCTAAATCCGTTAGTAAAGATTGTACCCGTTCAAAGTGCTTTTGAGAATCACTGCCGAGATGTTCAAGAATACTGGGGGCATTCTCACAGATAATCTTGGTTTTCTCGTCCTTACTGTCTAAAATTCGCAGGGGATTTTTTTCTAATCTCTGTTGAGAATCCGCGTCTAAATCAGCTTTGTAAGGAGTCAAATAATCTAGCAAGGCCTGACGATAATTTTGCCTATCTTGGGCATTTCCCAGGGAATTAAGGTCTAATTTTAGGTTTTCTAGCCCCACAGCTTTTAATATCTCGCTGGCAAGGGTAATTACTTCCACATCCGCCCTAGGGTCATCACTTCCCAATAATTCGACCCCGATTTGATGAAACTGTCGCTGCCTACCCGCTTGCGGACGTTCATAACGAAACATCGGCCCCTTATACCAGAGTCTTTGTACTCCTCCTGCAGCCTGTAATTTGTGTTCAATGTAGGCGCGAACGACCCCAGCTGTTCCTTCTGGTCGCAAAGTCAGGGAACGTTGACCGCGATCGAGGAAAGTGTACATTTCTTTACCTACCACGTCCGTCGCTTCCCCGATACCCCGTTCAAAAAGTTGCGTCTGTTCAAAAATAGGAGTTCGTATCTCTTGATACAGCGCAGTCGCTAAAATTCTGCTAGTGGTTTCCTCTAACCACTGCCAGTAACCGACCTCCGCCGGTAAAATATCTTTTGTGCCTCGGATTGCCTGTATTTCACCCATAGTTCTCGTTATTTTTATCCCTATTTCAACAATCTTAAACCGCTGAGAGTCACTAATACCGTCGATCCTTCATGACCGATGACACCTAGAGGTAAAGTTATATCACCGGCAAAATTGGCTATTAGCAATATGCCGATAAATGCGAGGGCGAAAGTGATATTCTGTTTAACAATGCGATTGGCACGACGACCGAGGTTAATAGCACTGGGAATTTTGGCTAAATTATCGGACATGAGGATAATATCGGCTGTTTCCAAGGCGACATCACTACCAGCTTTTCCCATGGCAATCCCCACATTAGCCATAGCTAAAGCGGGTGCGTCATTAATGCCATCCCCCACCATAGCAACAGTGTGATATTTTTCTTGCAGATTTTGGATGACGGTTAACTTATCTTCGGGCAGTAAATCAGCGTAAACCTCCTCAATGCCGAGTTTTTTAGCGACTTTATCGGCACTTTGTTGATTATCACCCGTAATTAAAACGATATGTTCGATACCGCTCTTTTTTAGTTTCTCCACCAGATTAACTGCCGAGTCACGAAGGGTATCAGCCACAGCGATCGCACCGATAATCTGATTCTCTTGTACTACCCAGACGAGGGTTTTACCTTCTTTTTGTAAACGTTCGCGGATAGCTAAGATATTCTGGTCAAGATCGGAAATATGGTCACGAATATAGGCAAAATTGCCCACAGATACCGACTTATCGGCAATTTTTCCCGTGATACCCCGTCCCGATACCGCTTGTACCTGATTAGCACTGAAGAAATTTATACCACGTTCCCTTGCTGTGGCGGTAATAGCGGCTCCGATGGGATGTTCGGAACAGGATTCTAGGGATGCAGCCACCGCTAACACCTCATTTTCGCTAACTGCATGGATGGGGATAATTTCCACCACTTGCAACTTACCAAGAGTGAGAGTGCCGGTTTTATCAAAAGCGATCGCTCGTAGGCGGCCGATCATCTCCAATCTTGCGCCATTTTTGAATAAAATCCCCTGTTTTGCCCCGTTAGCGATACCCGATAACAAAGCTGGCATAATTGAGGCCATTAAAGCACAGGGAGAGGCCACCACGAGAAAAATTAAGGCCCGATAGATAGTGGTTTCCCAGGTCCAACCCCAGAAAAAAGGCGGTAAAATCCCGAAAATTAAGCCCAAAATCACGATAATTTTCGCATAACCCCGCTCGAAACCTTCGATAAACTGTTGGGAGGGAGGGGATTCATTTTGCGCTTTTTCTACCAAACGAATCACCCTTTCAATTAAGCGACTTTCGGGGGGAGTTTCCACCTTTAAACGTAGCGCTCCCGAACCGTTGAGAGTTCCCGCAAAGACTTCTTCACCGATGGTTTTATCCACGGGAAGCGATTCTCCGGTAATTGGCGCTTGATTGATGGGACTGTTTCCCTCCATAATAATGCCGTCAATGGGGATTAATTCACCCGGTTTGACCAAAACTGTATCACCGATGTTTAATTGCTTGATAGGAACCTCTTTTTCGCCGTCTCCCGTGATTAATCTAGCAGTATCGGGAGTCATAGCCATGAGAGAACGAATATTGCGATCGGTTTTCGCCATGGCAATCTGTTCTAATGCGCCACTAATGGCGAAAATCAGGATTAAAATGGCTCCATCGATGATGAGATAGTAATTACTATCCCAGAGTCCCAAAATCGCCGCTCCCAACGCCGCTACAATCATTAAGAGGTCCACATCCAGTTCTTTTTCCTCGAATAAAGTCGTTAATCCTGCTTGGGTACTTTCGTATCCTCCCACCACATAGGCGATCGGTAGTAGGATGAAAGCTAGGCCGATCAGGTTAAAGTGTAGGCATAACCAACCAAAAAAGACTAAAATAGCGCAAATTCCTGCGGCAACTGCCGAGGAATACTCAGACAACCAAGAGGACGAAATACTCTGAATCATGGAGCGATGGCAATTAATTCTCTCCCCATTCTAGAAAACATTGGCTCGATGCAGAAAACCCCTATGACGTTATCCCCCGCACCCAACTTAGCCGATAATAATTGGAATTTTGCCGAGGTTTGGAGCGATCCGCTGCTATCTCCTCCCTATATCTTGCTTTTACTCGCTCAATCTTCAGGAAACTGTCGCGTGTACGATCCGTCTGAGGGTTATCAGGTGGTATTCACCAGCGCGAGTTACAAGGAAGCGGAAAATTGGCTATTAGAGGACGAATTTGAACCGGTAGAGGGACGACTTTCCCCAGCAGCGATATAATTTCCTTATCTTCTTGACGCTTTTCTTCAAAACCCTTATTCTATATGCTGTTTAGCAAGAATTAGCGATCGCTACTTAACCAACTTAGACCCTAATAGGTAAAATATAAGCTGGGAGATTATGGTGAGAAGTTATGAAGTTGACTGTAACACTTGACCGTGACGAGGATGGGGTTTGGGTTGTAGAATGCCCCAGTATTCCGGGTTGTGTCAGCCAAGGTCAAACGAGAGCAGAAGCTCTGGAAAATATCAGAGATGCGATTATCGCTTGCCTTGAAGTTCGTGCAGAACGTGGACTACCGCTCACGATTGAAACTTGTCAAGTAGAGGTAATGGCCTAATCATGTCCTCTGCTCTTCCTGTTCTCAGCGGACGTGAAGTAGTCCGAATATTTGAAACCTTCGGCTGGCAAGTTGCGCGTCAAAGTGCAAGCCATATCATTATGGTTAAGGAGGGTGAACAGGTAACACTCTCTGTTCCTGATCATCGTGAAGTGGCAAAAGGTACGCTTCGTAGTCTTATTCGTACTGCTGGAATTACGTTACAAGAATTTGTTTCTGGCATGAGATGAACAAGCGAGCTAACAAGTCGAGGAAGCGGAAAATTGGCTATTAGAGGACGAATTTAAACCGGTAGAGGGACGACTTTCGCCAGTAGAGATATAATTTCCTTATCTTCTTGACGCTTTTCTTGGATGCTATCCTTACTAAAAAAGCGATGGAATTGGCTAAAATCGCTCTTTATAGGCAGTCCGAAGGCAATTAACCCCAAAAAAGTCAAAAATAATCCTCCAGAACCCAGCGATGCACCAGCGGAATAGACCGAACTCATGAAAACCGACACGATTTTCTACCGACTTTTTCAAACCTTTCCCGATCTTCTGTTTGAGTTAATCGACTTTCCCAGCGAATTAGCCAATTTCTATCGATTTTCCTCCGTAGAGGTGAAACAACTATCTTTTCGCATCGATGGAGTCTTTCTACCAGAACGGGAAGATTTACCAATTTATTTTACCGAAGTTCAGTTTCAGAATGATCCAGAGTTTTATGCTCGTTTTTTCGCCGAAATTTTTCTCTATCTCAAACAGACGCGGTTAAAA
>NZ_JADBTZ010000354.1:0-2661 GCF_020245885.1 Microcystis sp. M165S2
AGGCCGAATTTGAAGTCTTTTCTGAACGAAACCCCCTACTATCTGTTGTCAAGGTTCAGTTTTTAGCTTGGTTATCGCTTTTTCCATTGTAGCTTAAAGCCGTCCTCAAAGGACGGGGTTTTAACCCAAATTTTCGATAAACGCCGATAGACTCGCGGACAATTTCTTGGCGCAGGGCTTCGCTGGTAGCCCAGGCGCGGCTTTGTTCAACGGCTTCCACGGCAACCCTGTAGCCTTCTAAGGCAATGTCCCACCAGCCCTGCTTAAAGCCCAAGTTGCCGAGGTTCCGTCCAGTTCTGAGGGTGTCAGCCGGTAAGAGAGTGGGGTTGAGAAAGGAAAGTGCCTCTCGATAAAAGGCGATCGCCCGTTCTAGGTTGGCTACCGGCTCTTGACCCAATTGGGCTTGGGTGCTGTAGGCTGCGCCCAGATTATTGAGGGTTGCGGCTAAATCCCTTTCTAATCCGGGTTGGCGGCTGATGGTGGCGGCTTCGGTGTAGTTGGCGATCGCCCGTTCTAGGTTGGCTACCGGCTCTTGACCCAATTGGGCTTGGGTGCTGTAGGCATTGCCCAGATTAGTCAGGGTTGCGGCTAAATCCCTTTCTAATCCGGGTTGGCGGCTGATGGTGGCGGCTTCGGTGTAGTTGGCGATCGCCCGTTCTAGGTTGGCTACCGGCTCTTGACCCAATTGGGCTTGGATGCTGTAGGCATTGCCCAGATTATTCAGGGTTTGGGCTAATTCCCTTTCTAATCCCGGTTGGCGGCGGATAGTGGCGGCTTCGG
Source organism: Microcystis sp. M165S2 (assembly GCF_020245885.1). Lineage (NCBI taxonomy): Bacteria > Bacillati > Cyanobacteriota > Cyanophyceae > Chroococcales > Microcystaceae > Microcystis > Microcystis sp. M165S2. The sequence continues at coordinate 781 of NZ_JADBTZ010000354.1, forward strand.
TGTAGTTGGCGATCGCCCGTTCTAGGTTGGCTACCGGCTCTTGACCCAATTGGGCTTGGGTGCTGTAGGCATTGCCCAGATTAGTCAGGGTTCCGGCTAAATCCCTTTCTAATCCGGGTTGGCGGCGGATGGTGGCGGCTTCGGTGTAGTTGGCGATCGCCCGTTCTAGGTTGGCTACCGGCTCTTGACCCAATTCGGCTTGGATGCTGTAGGCATTGCCCAGATTAGTCAGGGTTGCGGCTAAATCCCTTTCTAATCCGGGTTGGCGGCGGATGGTGGCGGCTTCGGTGTAGTTGGCGATCGCCCGTTCTAGGTTGGCTACCGGCTCTTGACCCAATTGGGCTTGGATGCTGTAGGCATTGCCCAGATTAGTCAGGGTTTGGGCTAATTCCCTTTCTAATCCCGGTTGGCGGCGGATAGTGGCGGCTTCGGTGTAGTTGGCGATCGCCCGTTCTAGGTTGGCTACCGGCTCTTGACCCAATTGGGCTTGGATGCTGTAGGCATTGCCCAGATTAGTCAGGGTTTGGGCTAATTCCCTTTCTAATCCGGGTTGGCGGCGGATGGTGGCGGCTTCGGTGTGGTTGGCGATCGCCCGTTCTAGGTTGGCTACCGGCTCTTGACCCAATTCGGCTTGGGTCCTGTAGGCTACGCCCAGATTAGCCAGGGTTTGGGCTAAATCCCTTTCTAATCCGGGTTGGCGGTGAGTTGTGGCGGCGCAAAATTCGTATCCATAGATGGCGATGTCTAGGTTAATGCGTGGATTACCTCTAGGAAACTCATAAAAAACATAAGCAAGAGAATAGAAAAATCTTCCTAGTTGGTTGGTTTCCTCTGGACTGGCTTGTTCCTTGGTATAATTTCCCCAAGCTTGCAAGAGGTTGACCAAGTTTTCATCTAAGAGATGGAGGTTATTGTCGAGCAGGGGATAAATTACTTGGCGGTTTCCGTTACTTTCCTGGACAGTTTGCACTAGGGTTTGTAAAAAACTGATGTAGGGGTTTTGATTATCCCTTGGCGCGTCTAAAAATTGTCCTAACTGTTGCGCCACATTCCTCAACCATCCCGCGTTATTATCTTCTCCCTGCTGTTGCAAAAAATCTGCATACTGACCCATCACAGCGACTAAGCCGGCATCAAGTAATTCCGCGTTAGCCTGTAATAGCGCTGGTTCTTGACCATTTTCGCACTGGAGTAGTGCCTGGATTAGTGCTAAGTAAGCTTCTATTCTTGCTTCGTTCATGATTGTTTTTATTAGTAGGGTGCGCTCTTCGATAGCTTAACGCACTGCCCATAGCAGATTAATTAAAGATTTATCAAAAAAGAACTAACATAGTCGATTTTGCTATAGAATGATAATACTTAGAGTTTATTATTCTGCGACGGGCTATGGGATCAATTGAGCAACTGACAGAAGAGATATTGTCCTTACCTAGTGTATCAAGGGCGCTGCTTGCAGACAAGTTGGTAGAAAGCTTAGAATTCGATACCGATTCAACAATTCAGGCAGTTTGGGTAACTGAAGCAAAAAGACGAAGAGGCGAGGTTCGGGATGGCTCTGTGCAGCCAATTTCGGGGGAAGAAGCTCTGGCTCAAGTTAGACGACTGATTGAGCCATGAGGTATGTATTTCACCCTGAAGCTCTCACTGAATATGCTGAAGCGGTTCAATACTATACAGGGCAACGGGTTGAGGTTGCACAGGCATTTATCGAAAATTTGGGTTAAAACCCCGTCGTTTTACGACGGCTTTAAGCTAAAATGGAAAAAGCGATAACCAAGCTAAAAACTGAACCTTGACAACAGATAGTAGGGGGTTTCGTTCAGAAAAGACTTCAAATTCGGCCTTGAACGAGTAAAACTTTCTAGGAAATAAGGTTGAACA
>NZ_JADBTZ010000355.1:0-3237 GCF_020245885.1 Microcystis sp. M165S2
CCGGCGGCGGACGGCTCTGAATTTTATTTGTGGGCTGTTTTGACCTTAGCCGTTAAGCTTCTATGCTGCTTGACCCGTCACCATTACATTTTCAAGGGCGATATTTGTTCCGAGGTACAAAGGATCGGGAGGTTTCCGTGATCCCTTACGCGCTTTACCGCTTTCTGTATTCTAGCGAAATCCCTCGAAAGTGGAAACGCTACCGCGTTAGTTTCACTTTGGTCGCGATTGATCTCCCGTTAAGCAAGGGCGGCTCTAACGGGAGTCCTCTCGCAACCTTGAGATAGACTAACTCGCTGTTGCCCATATTATCGGATAATTTCGATAGTAGGCGGAAAGTTTCTCAACAACTATTAAGAATCAAGGATTTAGCTTCTCAATTTTATCGTCAGTCTGACCGCAATTCTCTATTCTAACAGCAGGTAGCGATCGGAGTTGAGGAATCAGGGTGTGTCAGTTATCAGTGAACAGTAATCAGTTATCAGTGGGGAGATAGAGAGAAAAAAGCCGGTGGGTTACGGCGAATACTCAATTTTTAGTGAGACTATAACTTATTTTCGCCTAACCCACCCTACAGATGATTACCTATTCGTGGATAAGTTGCATGGGTGCGGTGCGAGGATCGATGATTTTCTGACCTAAACCCGAAAATTTGACCGCTAGATTCATTTTTTTACCCTCACCAAGGATATGGGTCACTTCTCCTTCTCCAAAAGTAGAGTGTAACACTCGATCGCCTACGCCCCATTTTCTTTGATTAGAGGCGGTTGTTTGAATGGGAACCACTTTTGGGGTCTTTTTCGGTTTCAGGTTGCTTGTGAGCAATTCTGGGGGCAATTCCTGCAAAAATTGGGAAGCTACCTTCATCTCTTTATTCCCCCAGACATATCTTTCTTTTGCGTAGGTTAAAAATAATTGTTCCTTGGCACGGGTGACTCCCACATAACAGAGACGGCGTTCTTCCTCAAGGGCAATGGGATCGTTTAAACTACGATTATGGGGAAAAATGCCCTGTTCTAAACCGACTAAAAAGACGAGGGGAAACTCTAAACCTTTGGCCGAATGAAGGGTCATTAAGGAGACTTTTTCTTGACCTTCCTGAAGATTATCTAAGTCCGAGGCTAAACTCGCACTAGCGAGAAATTCCTGTAGATTGGTTTCTTCGTTTTCCTCTTGAAATTGTACGACGGCGCTATACAATTCTTGAATATTCTCGATCCGGGTATCAGCTTCCTCGGTTCCCTGCTGTTTTAATTCATCGATATATCCCGAATCTTCCATGATTTGGTCTAAGATTTCACTAGCGGATAAATCGGTAATTTTTTCTTGCAGGTTTTGGATAATTTTAGCTAACTTATTGACGCTTTTAGTCGCACGACCAGCGAGAGTATTAACGGAAGTTTCATCGCTGATAATTTCCCATAAAGGTACTCCTAATTCTTGGGCAGCTTTGAGCAAACTATCGATTGTGGTTTTACCGATACCGCGCCGAGGAGTGTTAATAATTCTCAGTAAACTAACGGTATCAGCAGGATTGGCAATCACTCGTAAATAAGCGATCGCATCTTTAATCTCCTGTCGATCATAGAATTTAAATCCCCCGACAATATTATAGGGGATATTATTGCGAATTAACCCATCTTCAAAGGGGCGAGATTGGGCATTAATTCGGTAGAGAATGGCAAAACTACCCCAATTTAATTCGGGGTTTTCTTGGGTAAATTCTCGAATTTTATCGATAACAAAAGCCGCTTCTTCCTGTTCATCTCTGGCTTTAAAAACATAAATACTATCGCCCCCTTCTCTAGTGGGAACAAGGACTTTATCAATTCTTTGACTATTATTTTCAATTAATTTATTTGCCGCTTGTAGAATATTCTCCCGTGAACGATAGTTTTCCTGTAGTTTCACCATCGTGCGAGTATCATCATCGGGTAAACCATCGCCAAAGTCCGCTTGAAAATTGAGCAGAATAGTAAAATCCGCCATCCGAAAACTATAGATAGATTGGTCGGCATCACCCACCACAAAAATCGATCGCTCCGTCCAATTCCACTCACTTTTTTTCGTTTCACCATTAGTCGATAAAAGCCGAATTAACTCGTACTGAATCCGGTTAGTGTCTTGGTATTCATCGACTAAAATATGCTTAAATTGCGTATGCCAATAACCGAGAATAGATTCATTTTGCTGAAAAAGACGGACTGGAACCAGTATCAAATCATCAAAATCTAGCGCATTATTTTGTGCCAATTGCATCTGATAAGCCTGATAAACCTCAGAAATGACCTTTCCCCGAAAATTAGGGTTTTCTCTGGCGTAATCCCTGGGAGTTAACCCTAAGTTTTTGGCATTACTAATCGCATAACGTAGATTGCGAGCATCAAATTTTTTATCGTCTAAATTCATCTGTTTAGTGACGATATTTTTTACTAAACTCTGGGCATCAGATTCGTCCATAATTGAGAAATTCCTTTGCCAACTATGACCATATTCATCCTGATATTTATTAATGTCATAGCGCAAAATCCGACCACAAAGACTGTGAAAAGTCCCGATCCAGAGTTTTTTAGTATAATTGCGATAAACTTGAGAAAAGAGTTTTTTCTGTTCGTATTCTTCCAAAAGTTCTAATCTTTGACCGTATTTTTCCTGTGCTTGCTGTTGAGCAAAAGTTTTTTCAATTCTCGTTTTCATTTCCCGGGCCGCCTTATTGGTAAAAGTGACTGCGAGAATATTTTCTGGATCGACCTTGTGATGACGGATCAAATGGGCGATACGATAGGTTAAAGCGCTGGTTTTTCCCGATCCTGCTCCAGCAACCACCAACAAGGGGCCGCAAAAATGCTCCACAGCAAGGCGCTGAGAAGGATTGAGTTGTTCTAAATAATCGGCTGTGACTGTCATCGAAAATTTTGGGTCTGAAACCCCGTCGTTCTACGACGGCTTTACCGTTAAATACTAGCGCATTTACCAAATATATGCTAAAATGTGAGACATGGAAAAAGCCTATTGGTTTCGATTTTACCCCACACCAGAACAAGAGTCGCTATTGCGGCGCACTTTGGGCTGTGTAAGATTAGTTTACAATAAAGCTCTCCATGTCAGAACACAAGCTTGGTACGAAAAGCAAGAAAGAGTAGGCTACGCTCAAACTTCTTCAATGCTAACCGATTGGAAAAAGCAAGAAGAATTAGACTTTCTCAATGAAGTTAGTTGTGTACCTTTACAACAAGG
>NZ_JADBTZ010000356.1:0-5802 GCF_020245885.1 Microcystis sp. M165S2
ACACCCCACACCCCACACCCCACCCCCCAACCCCCAACCCCCAACCCCCAACCCCCACCGAAAAACTTTTTCAGCAGACCCTATCTAGTCTTTCCGGTAAACTGGCGATCGAGTTGACAATCAATAAAATTACTGTTTCCCGACGACGCGATGAAACCCTACCAAAAAATTCCTATTCGTGAATGCGGGGAACCCCTAGTACCTATACCCGCAGATAAGTTTGTTATACCTTCTCCCCATGCTTACGAGAAATTAGGGGCTAATTATCGGGGTAAATCTCCCTATTTTTTGCGACAAGGGGTGTTAAATGCTCTGATTGAGGCTCAAAACCGTCTGCAAGTCTATCAACCTGGTTGGCAAATTTTGATTTTTGATGCCTATCGACCGCTGGAAGTGCAACAATTTATGGTCGATTATACTTTTCAGACTCTCCTAGACACAAGAGGATTAGCCAAAGAGAAACTATCGGAGGCAGAAAGTCAAGGGATTTTAACAGAAGTTTACACTATTTGGGCGGTTCCCAGCGATAATGCCGCCACTCCGCCTCCCCATAGTACCGGAGCGGCGATCGATATTACCCTAGTTGACGAGAAGGGACAAGCCATCGACATGGGGGGAGAAATCGATGAGATCGGAGAGCGATCGCATCCCGATTATTATATCGCCGCAAAAAGCCCGCGAGAACAGAGTTATCATCAAAAACGAGTTTTATTGGCTAAAGTGATGGAGGAGGCGGGATTTAGTCAACATAAGGGGGAATGGTGGCATTTTTCCCTAGGGGATCAGATGTGGGCCTGGTCGCTCGATCGAGCCTACGCCATCTATGGCAGAGTGGAGGATTAAGTAGGGTTTGCGGCAAAAAGTTTCTTGTGGGGACAGGGTGTGGGGTGTGGGGTGTGGGGTGTAGGTTTTTACCGATTCTCATCTGGTCAATTACCTAATTTTCAGAGAAAAAGTGCCTAAATTTTCCCCCGATCACTCCCAGATCCGGTACTTCTTGATTGACAAAAGGTCTAAAAGTCTTACCCAACAAGGTTTTAAGATTTATTCAGCTAACCCTAGATCAATACTGATATACTAACAAAAGAAGACTCAAAGCTTACACCGACTCCCGATCAACGATCGCCAAAATTTGATCAACAAAAGCTTGGTGATCAACCACGGGTTTAGAAATATAACCATCGGCCTGACTCTGCTTGAGAAAATTCTCTCGATCGCCCTCCATAGCGTGAGCGGTGACGAGAATAACAGGTAAATCGGCGGTTTCGGGGTTAGCTTTGAGAATTTGGCTGATTTTAATGCCATCTACCGCTTTCCCTTCATAGACACTATGGGAGAGGGAGACATCCATTAAGATCACGTCCGCTTCCTTGTCCCGAGCAATACGAAGCACCTCCTCCACGTCTTCAGTCCCTTTAACCTCTAGACCACCTCGTTTGGTCAAAATTTTGGCAAAAACGCGAAAATTAATCGGGTCGTCTTCTACAATCAAAACAGTCGTCATAGGGATGCTCAGGGATAAACAAGGTCAAAACGGGCAAAATGCCTTATGATTCACAGCTAGACAGATTGAAAACGAGAGACTCATGGCCAAACAACTGGATTTCTTAGCTAGTGGTCAAATTATACCCACGGCTTTACACCAAGAGATGGAACGCTCCTATCTAGAATATGCCATGAGTGTGATCGTGGGGCGAGCGTTGCCGGATGTACGGGATGGCTTAAAACCAGTACATCGTCGCATATTATACGCTATGCACGAACTGGGTTTAACCCCCGATCGCCCTTTTCGCAAATGTGCGCGGGTGGTGGGGGATGTCTTGGGTAAATATCATCCCCACGGCGATCAGTCAGTGTACGAGGCACTGGTTCGTATGGTACAGGATTTTTCCAGTCGTTACCCACTTTTATCGGGCCATGGTAACTTTGGTTCGATCGATAACGACCCCCCAGCAGCCATGCGTTATACAGAAACCCGTTTGGCCGGCATCGGTGATCAAGCGGTTTTGGGGGGAATTAGCGAAGCTATCGTTAATTTCAACAGTAATTTTGATAATTCTCAACAGGAACCCGTTGTTTTACCCGCTCAGTTACCGATACTCATTCTTAATGGTTGTTCAGGTATTGCGGTGGGGATGGCGACTAATATTCCTCCCCATAATTTAGGGGAAGTGGTGGAAGGTTTAATCGCTTTGATTGATAATCCCGATTTAAGCGAGGAAAAGTTAGTAGAAATTATCCCCGGGCCCGATTTTCCCACGGGAGGCGAGATTTTAGATGATACCGGCATTCGCGAGGCTTATCGCACCGGTAGGGGGATTATTCCCGTGCGCGGAGTGGCGAAAACTGAAACAATTATCATTGAGGGCAAGCGCCGAAGGGAAAGGACGGCAATTGTGGTTACTGAGTTGCCTTTTCAGGTGAATAAGGCGGCATGGATTGAAAAAATCGCCGAATTAGTCAATTTAGGGAAATTGGAGGGAATTGCCGATATCCGCGATGAAAGCAATCGCGAAGGCATTCGGGTGGTGATTGAATTAAAGCGGGAAAGTCAACCGCAGCAGGTTTTGGCGGCTTTATACCAACAAACGGCCCTACAGACTAATTTTGGGGCGATTATCCTCGCTTTGGTCGATAATCAACCCCGGCAGTTATCTTTAAAACAAGTTTTACAGGAATTCTTGCGCTTTCGAGAAACAACTCTCACCCGTCAGTATGGCGATGAGTTGCAACAGGCCAGCGATCGCTTACACTTAGTCGAGGGTTTATTATTAGCTTTGCAGAATATCGATCGAGTGGTGGATATTCTCAAAAATGCTCCCGATGGGACGACGGCTAAGTACCGTTTTCAGGCAGAATTGGGCATTAGTGACGCTCAAGCTGATTCTATCTTGGCTATGCCCCTACGTCGTCTAACTGGTTTGGAAAGACAAAAATTAGAGACGGAAGCGACGGAATTACAAACAAAAATTCAACAGTTGGAAACTCTCCTCCATAACCGTCAGGAGTTTCTCAAGTCTCTGAAAAAAGAATTGCGCTCTTTAAAGAAAAAATTCGCCGATAGCAGACGGACAAAAATTCGCACTGGGAAGTCGGGAGCAGGGAGCAGTCAGAAGGGAGCGGGGACAAAGGAGCAGTCAGCAGGGAAGAAACAGGATTCTGTGGTTAAAAAGCAGGAGTCAGTCCCGATGAAAAAATTTTCACCCCCACAGATGAAAGAGGTTTCCTTCCCTACACCCCACACCCCACACCCCACACCCTCTTTCGAGGCAGAAGTTAAAAAACAGGAGAATAAAGTTAAGAAAAAGTCTGAGAGTGAGAATGCACCGAGTTTAAGCCTATTTACGCCCCAAGAACCCCCAGAAAATGCGATTTTATTGCTTGATGCCGAAGATAAAATTAGTTGGACGACACCAGAAGAGCGAGCGCCGGACCGGGGTTTAATTATCTATCAACAGGCGATCGAAAAACGGGAAAATTTCCTAGTTATCCTCGATAATGCTAAAGCTTACCCGATTGCTACCCGGGAAGTTCCTCCAAAAGACAATCAACCGGTGTTAATCGACCGTCTGCTGACCAAAACCGCCCAAAAAGATTCAGAAGCCGTGTTAAATCAATTTTTCTTGACGGAACCTCAAAAAAATCAAGAATTGCTTTTACTGAGTCAACAGGGGCGAATAAAGCGGCTTTCCATCGATGAATTAGAGGGGGTCGGTAGTCGGGGTTTGTCCCTCATGAAATTGAAAGAAGACGATCGCCTATATGGCGCTATTTTTACTCACGAGGGCCTGGACTTAGCGATCGCCACCAGTAGCGGTCGGGTGTTGCGTTATCCCGTGCGCGAGGAATTATTGCCAATTATGGGTAAATCTGCCCAGGGTTTAGCAATTTTGCGATTGCGCTACGGGGAAAATCTAGCTGGTTGTGTTTCTCTCCCTCATCGGGAAAATCTGCTGCTGATTTCGGGATTAGGTTACGGGAAAAGACTGGCGATCGAGAATTTACGTCTATCACAATTAGGCGATCTTGGTTCACCCGCTTTACAATTCGTTAACAAACAGGATAGTTTAGTGGCCATGGTAGCGGCGCAGGAGGGGAGTATAGTGTTATTAAGTACCAATCAGAATCGAAAACTACCCTTAGAGGTAGAGACTGTGACAGTTACGGGTAAAGACGGGACAGGTTCACAATTAGTCAAACTCAACCCCGCAGAAAAAATTATCAAAGTACAATTGTTACACCGTCTCTAACAATGGCGAAAAAACCGAAAAATGTTGCCCGTAAACACCGGCATTGGCAAAGATGGTTAAAAATAACTCCGATTCTGGTTTTTGGGTTTATTATCCTTAATTTAGCGATTAATTTAGCCATCCGCTGGCCAATTAATCAACAAAAACCCATTGATGCCATCTTAGTTTTGGGGGGCAGCATTCGTCGGGAAATTTATGTAGCCAATCTAGCCCAGCAATACCCCGATATACCGATTTTAATTTCCCAAGGCTCGAAAGACCCCTGTATTTTATTACTATTTGAACGGGCAAAAGCGCCAAAAACTAACGTCTGGTTGGAAAAGTGTGCTGATTCTACCTTCGGCAATTTTTTCTTTGCCGTGCCAATTTTAAAACAATGGGGAGTACATAAAGTAAAAGTTGTCACCTCTCCCACTCATTTACCCCGCGCTAAATGGTTAGCAGAAATTCACTTGCAATCCCATGGTATAGCAGTAGAAATCGATGCAGTCCGAGAAATTGGTATCCCGGGTAATAACGAATCAAAGCTAAAAACTGGGTTAGATGTGACTAGAAGTATAATTTGGGCTTTTGTGGGACAATTAATCTATCCCCCCTGTTGGCAAGTCATTCCCTTAAATTCCGTTGATTTAGAAGCTTGGCACGATGAAGGTTTTCAATGTGAATCTCAAGGTAGGATCAAGTAAACAATCTTCTCCCAGTTAGTTTTTTAGCGGCTGCATCCCATTTTTGTAAATCTACTAACTTGGGATTTTTAAAGGCAAACTCTCTCTTCCCACTTGCCACTTTCCTATACCTTTTAACTAGGGTTTGCGGCAAAAAGTTTCTTGTGGGGACAGGGTGTGGGGTGTGGGGTGTGGGGTGTAGGTTTTTACCGATTCTCATCTGGTCAATTAGCTAATTTTCAGAGAAAAAGTACCTTAATTTTCCCTGAAAATTAGGTAGTTGACCACCTGAAAATCGGTAAAACCCATCCCCCATCCCCCAACCCCCAACCCCCAACCCCCAACCCCCACCGAAAAACTTTTTCAGCAGACCCTAATTAATAAAGTGAATCGCTTTATGGTCAAAAATGCGAGATAAATAAAGGGAGAAGAAAACACCGCAAAAAAGTTAGAAAGTGAAAGCCAAAGTCAACCCGAAAATCGAGGCAAATTAATTTTAGATGCAAGTTGTGCCCCGGCAGATATTAGTTATCCTACGGATTTAAACCTGTTAAATCAAGGAAGAAAACAAACCGAAAAAATTATTGATATTCTCTGGGAAACTTTAAAAGGAAAACTTGTTCAAAAACCGAGAACCTATCGTCTCCTAGCCAGAAAAAGTTATTTAGAAGTAGCAAAAAAAAGAAAACCTACCGCCAAACAAAGACGATAGGTTCCCTGAAAAAACAGCGGCAATGTCTGAAAAGAAATCTCGACCATATTGAACAACTTTTAGCAGAAGGAGCCTCTCTACAAAGCTTGAAAAAAAGAGACTATAAACTGTTGTTAGTAGTCACAGAAGTTTATCGCCAACAACTCTGGATGTACCAAAATAATAAACAGAGTAT
>NZ_JADBTZ010000357.1:0-11587 GCF_020245885.1 Microcystis sp. M165S2
CATGAGATTTTTTCGACTTGTTCAAAGTGGCCGTCCGGCATTCGGACACTCAAAATGGACGGGTCGGAAAGCGTAAGACTTCTGTTAAAGAAGCAGCATCCCGGGTCGCGTCAACCCCGTTGACGCGACCACCCTAAAAAAGTGGCGTGGTGAGGAATCGCCGTCCGTTTTACGGCGGCGAGGATGTCAATATGGTAATCCTAACGACTTTCTTGGCTCCTCCCTTCCTCAGAATTGCTTTTGGTAAGACGGAAGCTGTTCCCGAAACCCTAGAAAGCAAGGATTCGGCTAATCCTATTCCTTAGTTTTGCGGGTAAAATCTGATTTTTTAGACGAGGCTGAAAATGCTTCAGCCTTTTTTGTCATTGATCACCAGTCATACTAAATCCGTTGAGTATAGGCCACTGATAAGGACAGGCAAAAGGCACTTATGCAAAAGGAAAAATGGGGAATAGATGATCAGTTTTTAATAACCAGATTATAAACTATGACACAACAAAAAACATGGGTGGGGATCGATGTCAGTAAAGATGTTCTAGATATCTATCTGCTACCGCAAGGTCTCAGCTGACAACAACCCAATAGCGAGCTACAAGATATGGGATCACTTTCTGGCTTTGCGGATAGCACTCCCTAGTATTAAACCCCCAAGGATAATATAAACAAGAACACTGCTGGATTCTGGAGTCGTTCTTTTAGATGCAACACGCATCTGAATAAGAACATCATCGTCATCATCATCTACAGTGAAAGATGCAGCGTCATCAAGATGAGCTAAGAAGATATTAGTACCTAGTAACTCAAATGTATTTCCTCCGAAACCAAGGCTATTATCTAGATCTGAAAAAACTATTTGTGAAGCAATATCTGTGCTTCCAATTGTAGCGAAAAAACTTTGACCATTCCAGTTAGTTATAACTGCCAGTGGAATTGGTTGATCTGGATTAAAAGACCCCAAAAAACCTCACTGTTTGTTGATGGATTATTCGGCAATCCTGAAAGAACTGGAACAAAGTTTTCTGAAGTAGTCCCAAGACCAAACTCAGAATTGGCACCAGCACCACCTCCTAAGGATTTAACGTAAATATCAACCTGATCAGGAAATTTAAACTCTGCTGCACTGCTTGGATTGGGAATACCGCCAACGAATAAAGCAATAGCAAAAGTAAATAAGGGATATTTGGGGTTGCAGGGATTGAACATTTTTGTTGCTCCTCAAAAATTAATTCTTTTTTTGTTGTTCGTTATTTTTTGTTCCTTGAGAACAAGGTTCATGCTTTTAGTTTGACCAGTGAGCAAAAATTGCCCAGTTGTCTGGAACAGGCGAACCAAAAGATTCGCCCGCCCACTCCCAACTAGTTAAATAAGCTGAACATCTAAAGAGACAGCAAACCCTGCGGGGCGATTTTCAATGGTTGCGAATTGTTGCCCAAGAAAACTTAACCCACCTGTTAAGCTATTGTAGTTAAATTGGCTAAGGCTACTAGCAGTAAATCCGGACTTACTGATTTGGATGACATCGCCCTCTATCCACTGAAAATCCTTGATTACGTCAACTCCTTCTAGAAGAGAACCGAAATAAAAGGCATCGGCACCAGTGCCGCCAGTGAGGATATCATTGCCATAGCCGCCATAGACAAAATCATTCCCAGCGCCTCCTAATAGAACATCGTTGTCGGCTCCGCCAAAGAGATAATCAGTGTTGTTTCCGCCTGATAAAGTGTCAGCACCTGCTTCGCCAATGAGCAAGTCACTACCGTTTCCGCCGAAGACATTGTCATTTCCAGCGCCGCCGAAGAGGTCATCTGCACCATCTCCACCATCAATGTAGTCGTTGCCTATTCCACCGTCGATGTAGTCGTTGCCTCCTTGGCCGTAAATGCTATCATTCCCTCCATTCCCGTAAACGGTGTCATTACCGAAACTGCCGAACAAGAAGTCATTATAAATTGTCCCGTTGTAAACTGGCATTAGCTGTAAACTCCTGTGAATTAATTAAGTTGATGATTCAAGTCAAACATTCAGATCAAATAACATTCAATAGATACTGAATAACAAATTGGTATCAGCCAACAACTATAAATCACTCTAAATAGCTCTAAATAACCGTACATAACTTTAAATAACAATTAATAACATTGCTTTCTCTTTCTCATAAAAATATTGACAAATCAGAGGAAATGATGTAATTTTTAAATATCTCTATTAATTTTTTGATTATTGTTGAACTAAAAATGGTTAGTATTACTGACACGATAGGAACTAAAGATAAAGAACTATTGCAAAAAGCATTTCTAAACCGTATCTTGCAAAATACTGGTTTGATAAAAAATAAAGATCATAGTTGTTTATTTCAACTTCTATATAATCCAAAAAATCAAGATAAAAAAAGAAGTGAAATTGTCGAAATAATGAAAGATAAGCATAATCTTCATTATACGGAAGCAACTATTAATGAATATGCGAAAAGAATTAGGAGAATAATGGTAGATGTGTTTAAACAAGCGATGATAGACGATGGATTAGAATTAAGTGTCAATTTAATTACTACTAAATATGAGAAGAAAGGAAAACCTCAGAATTCAATTGAACCTCATCAAGTGACTTATCAATGGTTATGGGAGAAAAAATTCCCTCGGATGGGTTGGGAATTAGCAAAAGAAGTTGCTGCACCTGCTTGTAATAAGTTAACGATGCTGGATATTAATGAAAATTTTGAGGCAGAAAAATCACATAATGGAGGAGCCTCAAACGGGAGTTCAAAAAGGGGTCTAGTTATGAATGGTACTGTAATTAAGCCAGAGCCAGATAAGGGTAATTATATTTATCTTAACAAGCCCCATTATTTATGGGTTAATTTACCTGACAATGGTAAATATTTATTGTTAATTAATGAGACGGTAGAAGGAAATTTTTATCTCTTTAGTCCTTCAAGAGCATTTGCCTATGTTCCTTATACTAAGCTGTCAGAAGGACTTCGTTTACCTCCGTCTGAAGGACTAGCTCGATTTTTCCAATATGATGCAGTAGGAGATGAATATTTTCTGGCAATTGTCACAGAGCAACCCATTGAGTTATCTTGGGTTAATGGGGAATCTGACCCTACAGATATTATTTTAAGTCAAGAGCGTCTTGATGAGATATTTGTTAAATTGGGTCAACAGGGTAATAGTGAGGTGTTTTATAAGCGGTTTAAGGTGGTGGAACAAACCATTAATTACTCTGATCAATCAGCAACAATAATCAACAACAAAAACTTAGTTTATTAAAGGAGGATAGTAACATGAATCAATCCATAATTAACCAGATACAAAAGTATAACCAAACCATAGAAATGCTATATCAACAGGGGCAATATGAGCAAGGGATTATCTTCGCCCAACAAACCTGTGATTTAGCCAAAAGTTACTCACTAACTAATGAGCCTATTTATGCTGATTCTTTGAATCTTTTAGCCGCATTATATCAGTCAATGGGACAGTATAAGCAAGCTTTACCTCTCTCTCAACAAGCTCTCGAAATTCTTGGTAAAAGTTTAGGTACTGACCATCCCGACTATGCTCATTCTCTGAATAACTTAGCCATATTATATCAGTCAATGGGACAGTATAAGCAAGCTTTACCTCACTCTCAACAAGCTCTCGAAATTCGTGCTAAAATTTTAGGTACTGACCACCCCGACTATGCTGCTTTTCTAAATAACTTAGCTGTATTATATGAGTCAATGGGACAGTATGGGCAAGCTTTACCTCTCCATCAACAAGCTCTCAAAATTATTGGTAAAATTCTAGGTACTGACCACCCTAACTATGCTGAGTCTCTATATAATTTAGCCGTATTATATAGGTCAATGGGACAGTATGAGCAAGCTTTACCTCTCTCTCAACAAGCTCTCAAAATTATTGGTAAAATTCTAGGCACTGACCACCCCGACTATGCTGCTTTTCTAAATAACTTAGCTGTATTATATGAGTCAATGGGACAATATGAGCAAGCTTTACCTCTCCATCAACAAGCTCTCAAAATTATTGGTAAAATTCTAGGTACTGACCACCCTAACTATGCTGAGTCTCTAAATAACTTAGCCGTATTATATAGGTCAATGGGACAGTATGAGCAAGCTTTACCTCTCTCTCAACAAGCTCTCGAAATTACTGGTAAAATTCTAGGTACTGACCACCCTGACTATGCTACTTGTCTGAATAACTTAGCCCTATTATATCAGTCAATGGGACAGTATGAGCAAGCTTTACCTCTCTCTCAACAAGCTCTCGAAATTCACGGTAAAATTTTAGGTACTGACCACCCTAAGTATTCTACTTGTCTGAATAATTTAGCCCTATTATATCAGTCAATAGGACAGTATGAGCAAGCTTTACCTCTCCATCAACAAGCTCTCGAAATTACTGGTAAAATTCTAGGTCTTGACCACCGTGAATATGCTACTTGTCTGAATAACTTAGCCCTATTATATCAGTCAATGGGACAGTATGAGCAAGCTTTACCTCTCTCTCAACAAGCTCTCGAAATTCGTGGTAAAAGTTTAGGTACTGACCACCCTGACTATGCTAATTCTCTGAATAATTTAGCCGTATTATATAGGTCAATGGGACAGTATGAGCAAGCTTTACCTCTCTCTCAACAAGCTCTCGAAATTCACGGTAAAATTCTAGGTACTGACCACCCTGACTATGCTACTTGTCTGAATAACTTAGCCCTATTATATCAGTCAATGGGACAATATGAGCAAGCTTTACCTCTCTTTCAACAAGCTCTCGAAATTATTGGTAAAAGTTTAGGTACTGACCACCCCGACTATGCTGCTTCTCTGAATAATTTAGCCATTTCATACACAGCAACCAACCACCCAGAAGAAGCACTAAAACTGATGCAAGAAGCAGCGGAAATTGACTTAAAAACTATCTCGAAAATTTTTAGCATCAGCACCGATAAGCAACGCCTCAACTATCTTGCACAAAACTACTATAAAGTAGAAGCATTTCTCTCCCTAGTTTTCCGGCACTTTCCTAATAGCCCCGAAGCGGTACAATCTGCCTATAACCTCATCTTAAGACGGAAAGCGATCGCCACTGAAACCGCCATCCTGCAAAAAATCGCCCTATTATCCCAACAATACGCCCATCTTGCCCCCAAACTCCAACAATGGCAACAAATCAGACAACAACTCGCCAAACGCTGTTTTGAGCTACCCACCCCCGAACAACTCCCCTATTACCACCAAGAAATTAAATCCCTCGAACAACAAGCAGGAACCCTCGAACGAGAACTGAATATCCCCGAACTTAACCTAGAAAAAGAACTACTTAACGCCGATTTTCGCACTATCGCCTTAGAATTACCCCAAGGAACAACCCTACTCGAATTTATCCGGTTTAATAACCACAATTTCAAAGCAATTCCCGCTAACGGTGATGCTCTATCCTTTCCCCCTCGCTATCTCGCCTTTATCCTACCCGCCCAAGCCCCAGAACAGCTAACTATGATAGATTTAGGGGAAGCTGAACCCATAGACAAATTAGTGAAAGAGTTTCGGCAGTCGGTAGAAAACCCACGAGGATTAAGTGTTGCCGTATTTAAGAAAAAAGAGGATATACTGTCAAAAATTGAACTAAGCAAGCTTATTTTTCAGAAAATCAAGCCTTATCTCACCCAAGAATTAATTATCTGTCCCGATGGCGAATTAAACTGCTTACCCTTTGAAATCTTACCCACCGATAAAGGCGGCTACTTAATGGATGAATATCGCTGCAACTTCTTAAATGTAGGACGGGATATCCTGCGATTTAAAGCCAAAATTCCTGCGAAAGTCACCGCTCCCCTCGTTATCGCTAACCCTGACTATAACTTAGCCGGTTCCGAAAGCACGCCATCAACTGCCGAAAATAAGGAAAAATTCACCTTTAAACCATCCTTACGCGATTTAGCATCCTGTCGTCAAGGCCCGGTATTCCACTCCCTCCCCGGCACCGAAATCGAAGGGGAACAAATCGCTCGAATGCTCGGGGTTAAACCCGTTACCGCCGCCAAAGCTTTAAAACCCCTCGTCTCCAAAGTCCAAGAATCCCCGTTTATTCTCCATATTGCTACTCATGGCTACTTTCTCGGCGACATAACCCCCGAACTGGACACAATTAACCAAAACTTCCTGTTATCGGGTCTTTCCGCCTCGGAAAGATTCCAGGTCGGCACCCTGCAAAATCCCCTCTCGCGTTCGGGTTTAGCCTTTGCTGGAGTAAATACCATGTTAAACGGTGGTAAACTACCGCGAGAAGCCGAAGATGGCTTATTAACCGCCTTAGACGTGCAATCTATCAACTTAGCGGGGACAGAGTTAGTAGTAACCTCCGCCTGTGAAACCGCTTTAGGAGACATCTACACCGGGGAAACCCTCATCGGTTTGCGTCGTTCCTTCATCCAAGCCGGAGCGAAAACCGTCATAATCAGCCTTTGGAAAGTGGATGATGTGGCTACCACTATCTTAATGCAGTGTTTCTATTATTATCTCCTGAAAGCAAAACTTAGCAAAGCAGAAGCTTTGAGAAAAGCAAAATATGGCATCCAGCATCTCACCATCGGCAAAATGCGTCCTCTATGGCTGACCGAAGAAGCGATAGAATGGTCAGAAAAGCGTAGCAAAGGCGTTGCTACCCATTTACGAGAATTAAGTCAAAAATCTGATTTAGAACGCCCTTATGAAGCTCCTAAGTATTGGGCAGCGTTTATTTGTTTAGGGAATCCAGCCGGTCTTCCGCTTTTACCATTTTGACAGGCGAGCAAGGGACAAAATCTCAAAACCCACATTCCGCACCCTAAGAGGATGTTTGAAAAGTCAGGAGACCACTAGGGGTAGTGTAGAGATATAGATGTTCTAAGGGTAAGGAAGGCGACAACAGACCGAAAAGCCTATCCGGGAGACCTGACTTGATCGCAGGAATTTTAGACAGTCAATCGGTCAAAACCGCCACGATGACGATAGTTCCGGAATTTATCGGTTAGAAAGACCGCAGTTTCCCCGCGACCAACCCCATTCTTCCACTCCCACGGAAATTTGCGAACCGGGACGGACATCTCCTTTCGATAAGTCTATCAGAGTCACACTGACTGCGGCGAATAAACTGCCACGATAAATCGGTTGTCCTTTGTTGTTAGTATTTTTAAAACTAAGGCTAGAAACTTGGGGAGGTTGACCGGAACGCGTCCAGCGAATGCGTTCAAAACGTCCATTGAGAAATTCTGCCGAATAGGACCAACCGTTATTCATGCGACCTCGACAAAAAAGCTGTTGTGTGGCTACGGTAGCAGGAATATTGACAGATAAACTCAGAAGGCTGAATGAAGCGAGAGCGATCGGCAAAAATTTCATAAAAGTTGGCACTATAGCGTCAAATAATCCTATTATAAGTTTTTAGCTCGCAAATTTAACTATCGCAGCTGCGGTAAGTTCTGGTTTTTCGAGGTGGGGAACATGACCACAGTGAGGAATCCAGACCAGTTGATTATTGGGTAAGGCCTGCTGAAATATCTTCGCGTCTTTTGTGCCTAAAATTTGATCGTTTTCGCCCCAAATAATCAGCGTTTTTCGGTTTATTTGGCTTAATTTCGGCAAAAATCCCCCATAACCGCCACTTTTGGTAAAAGAGATTAAAGCCTCACTCCAGTGGGGACAATTCAGGTGCAGATTAGCACAGGTGCAAGCATCAACAGTGGCCAAAGTTTGATCAAAATAGGCGGTACGACTGATATTTTGACGCACGCGGGAATTGGCTAAAAAATTAGTTGCCCATCTATCGAGGGGAGAAAACATCAATTTACCCAAGACTGGGGGATTAGCTAGTCCTGCGCTGTCAATGAGGACTAATTTCGCCACTATTTCCGGGTAGGAGAGGGCAAAATCGAGGGCTACTGCACCCCCCATGGAAGCACCGACTAAAATTATCGGTTCGGCGATCGCAGTTTGCCAGAAATGGTAAAGATGGCTTTTAATAGTTTTCGGAGATACTTCCAAATCTGGCGATCGCTCAGTAAAACCGAAGCCGAGTAGATCTATCGCCCAACTTTCCCTATTTTGGGCGAGTAAAGGTAGTAAACGCCGAAATTCCAGCAGGGAACTATCAAAACCGTGTAGGAGGAGAAAAGGCGGTTGACCTTGCCCTTGTTGACTATAGGTGGTTAGGATCGATCGAGGATAGATAGGGCTATCGATGGCAATTTGCTGGATATTCTGGAGGAGAGCAAGGGAGGTATCTTCGCTCAATCCCTCGCTAACAGTGGGTAAAAAGTTAGGATAATTCACGGATGAGGGCGAAAGTTTGATGAGGCAACAGGCAAGGGGCAAGAGGCAAAAGGCAAGAGGTGTTTAGATATGTGTAGTTAATTAAACCTCTTGCATAATTAATTTTTGAGGGTTCAAAAACGGTAAAAATAAGGATTAAATTGCATAAAATCCTTAAATAGACCATTTAATTGATTATTATTCATTCTTAATTCTCCTGACTACTGACTACTGACTACTGACTCCCAACCCTAACAACAATTTTTGATTTTTACAAGAGGTCTATTGTCTCTAGATACAGATACTAATAGCTAATTTCGAGGGTGACAGCAGCGCGCAGGGTTTGTTCCCCTCCGATAACCGGGCTACTGGCAGCATCGGCACTCCGAAAAACCGCTTCTGAGCGGGCTATTGGCACGGGATTACCGGTATTACCCACTTGGATAGAAACCGTTTCTTTCGGCAATAAACCGAGGGCTTGTAACACGATTGTCGCCTGTTCTCTAGCTTGTTCCGTGGCTTTGATGAGAGCGGTTCTTTGGGCAGCTGCGATCGCTAATTCGCCAGCAGTAAAACTCACCCCATCGATGCGTGTTGCCCCGACTTTCACCGCTTCATCGATTAAACTCCCCGCTTCGGCTATATCAATCTGAAAACTAATCAAATTAGCCCCGATATAACCGATTAAACGTCTTTGATTGTTGCTGAAGTCGTAATTGGGCTGTAAACTAATGCCGGTGGTTTCCAATTTTTCCACTTGACGGGAACGGAGAAATTTAACTACCGCATCACTACGACTGGCGACTTCCCGCTGCACTTTCCCCGCTTCTTTGCCTTGAACTTCTACCCCTAAGCGCACTATTGCTTGAGAAGTGGCGATATTTTCTATTCCTTCTCCCGTCACGGTAATTGTCCTCAATTCTCTTGTGTTTGCGTAACTAGGCATAACTAATCCGGTGTTAATGAGGATAAGGGACAGCAAAAAAGCCAAGCAAAATTTTTTGTAATTCATCAAAAATCCCTAGCGATCGATACTATATTTCGATTCTAGCCTTTATTTTGGGCAATTGAGTGGAAGATTATCCCTTTTCTGTCACTTTCAGAATATTGGTGACTAAGCTCTGGGAACTTGAGAAGAGGCCTTTAAGCAAGATTGGTTCGTACACCGCTGCTATTGTACTTCATCTATCCGATCAACGCTGTTCTTGGCATCAACGGGCCAAAGAAGTTGCGTCCAGCCCTAAATGTCCTGCATTATCTTTAATTGAAACCTAGTTGATTAAAAAGATAAATTCTCAAAACTTGCTATGATCTAACAAGATTGTTACTGCACTTTCTCGGCTTAATTATCCACTTCAATGACTCGCCAAATTCACGACCAATTTGCCAAGGAATATTTAGAGGAACTCTTAGCGTCTCTAGGGACGATTAAAAAGAGCAAGAAAGTCAAGAGTGAAGTCCAAGAAATCGATGTCTGGTTTGAACCAGCCAGTTCAGCATCAAGGACTGAATTACCCTTGGGGTTACTGGGTAAAATGGCGGCGACTTGCTGCTTATTTGAACCTTTCCGTAACCCACCCTCCGAGGTAGAGATTCGCAGTTGCATCTCAAAGTTATATGCGGTTCATGGCGAGGTCTTGAGGAAGGCGAAACGGACAAACAAAACTCTAACTGAAGCTGAACTACCAGTTCTCTGGATTTTAACGCCTACTTTTTCAGCGAGAATGATTGAAGAATTCGTGGGAATCCCCCCTTCATTCCTACCGGAAGAGGGGATGAAAGAGGAGTGGGGAAAAGGAGTTTATTTTTCCCCTAGCCTGTTCAAAACAGGAATTGTTGCCATCCATCAATTACCAGTCAATGAGGAGACTTTATGGTTGAGGGTACTAGGGAAAGGAGGGACACAGAAACGAGCAGTAGAAGAATTAGTGCAATTGCCTGAAGGTAATCCTTTCCAAGAGAATTTACTGGAAATTCTGGCCAACTGGCGCTGCTAGTTTGGAATTAAGAGATAATTTAAGTACCGAAGAACAGGAGGACATTATGAACCTATCACCAGCTTATCTAAAACAACGGGAAGAGTGGAAACAAGAAGGGATACAACGAGGTTGTTTAGAAGGACAACTATCGCTGATAACCAGTCTTCTTGAAGGACGCTTTGGCAGCCTAGATACAGAATTATCTGGTCTGGTGGAACAGATTGTCCAACTTCCCGTCTCCGAACGCACCGGGTTACTTCTTTCTCTGGCGAATTTATCTCGCTCAGAACTGTTAGAAAGATTCAGGGAAAATTAAACTTTCAGTCCCAATCTCAAAAACAGACAATTAAAATTCCCGATCAACAATCATTTCCAAATCCTGAAGAACCTTATAGCGCTTTTCACGTTACTGAGGTATCGACAAGTTTTGCTAACAAAGGGTTTAAGCCCCTTGCCCATACCTCATTCTGATGAAAACTGCTATAAATGTCCTGCTTATTTTGCTAGACTAAAGAAGTCCCAATTCTTGATTAGCCTGAGATAGGAAGGATTATGGTCAATCAAATCAGCATTGTCATCTCCAAGAATCCCGACGGATATTCACTCAAATCTCCTGAATTAGCAGCAATTGATTACCAGGATAGCTCTCTAGAAGGCGTTTTAAATCGACTGAAAGATGCCCTGGAAACTCATCTGATGGCTTCTGATATATCTCAAGAGGAGACTGGAGAATCAATTTTAAAGATAGTTGATAGGTTGAATCTGAACTTCCCTGAAGAAGAACTTGAGCCGCTTCCATCTGACGGTGCAGAAGAGCATGACCATTATCTTTATGGGAGTCCCAAGAAAAGGCAATGAAACAAATTTTTGCCGACACTTTCTACTGGGTTGCTTTAATCAATCCCCAAGATAATTGGCATCAACGAGCCAGAGAAGTTACGTCCAGTCTCAAAAACGTTAAACTTGTAACGACGGATGAAGTTTTGGTAGAGCTACTGAATTTTATGTCAGTCCGGGGAGTAAATCGGAAGCGGCGTACTGTCGAATTTATCGATGATCTGCTCCAGAATCCCCGCCTTCAAGTCATTCCGCAAAACCGAGAATCATTCCTGCAAGGCTTCGAGTTATACCGCCGCCGTCCAGACAAAGAATATAGCCTGACAGATTGTATTTCATTGACATCCTCACCGCCGTAAAACGGACGGTGATTCCCAAACCTCACGATTTAGGTTTCTGCTTCTTTCCCTTGCGGGGTTCCGCACCTGCCTTAACAGATTTACTCTGTTCTGGTCTTATGGTCGCTCTACAGACTGAC
>NZ_JADBTZ010000358.1:0-28072 GCF_020245885.1 Microcystis sp. M165S2
GTGTCCGAGTCAGTAAAGAAGGACAACACCTAGAAATTGATGTTCTTGCCTATACCAATGGTGAGCTAAATACTGCTTATATCGTTGAGGTTAAAAGTCATGCTAGACAGGAAGATATTACTCAATTAAAAAGTATTTTGCCACGGTTTCGCCGCTTTTTTCCTGAACACAAAGATAAAAAACTCTATGGCATATTAGCAGCCGTTGATTTATCCCCGGAATTACGGGAAAAAATTCTGCAAGAAGGGCTTTATGTGGCTCGGATTCATGACCAAGTATTTGAATTAGATATTCCCGATAATTTTCAAGCTCAAACTTATTAAATAACCCTGCCCTAGGAAAAACTTTTTCAGTAAGCTTTATTGTAATTGTCCGCGCAGAGCATAACGATCTTTTTCTAAACCGAAAGCGAAGAGAAAAGAATGGCGTATGGTGGGGTTAGAGAGAGTAAAAAAGAGAAAGAGAGCGATAACAGCTAATCCTGACGATAAACTAAACATAGTTTCGTAGGAAATTGCTAAAACCCCCAGAATTGGACCGGCTAAGGCTGTTCCCACATCAAAACCGCCGATACAGATAGAATAGGCCCGGCCGCGTTCTTGGGGCCCAGAGCGATCGGAGATTAAAGCCAGTAACATAGGGAATAAAATCCCCCCTCCCGTACCTTCGAGGATAGCGGCTAAAATTAAAGCGGAGGAAGATCGGGCAGAAGATAGAACCAACATGGATAAACCATAGCAAAAAACGCTAATAGTGATGAATAAACCCCGTCCATAGCGATCACTGGCTCCTCCCGACAAAATCCGTCCGATTACGCCCGATAGTGCCGCATAACTGTAGAATAGACCGGCACTGAAAGGGATCTGATTTTCGAGGAGAAACAGGGGTAAAAAAGCGACTAAACCGCCGAATAAAGTACCGACCAATAGAAAAACTAAGGTAGGGACTAAAAAAGCCCGCTCTTGACATAATGCCCAAAAACTGCGCTCAATTGTCTGATTTTCTGCCTTCATTTGGGCTAATTTTTTCTTGAAGTCCGGTTCTTGAATGGAGAAACCCAAGAGAAAGGCGATCGCTCCTGAAGTGGCGGAAACTAGAAATAAACCGTTATAACCGATCGATTCGTAGAGATAACTGCCTAAAGCTGGACCGATTCCCATGCCTATGGGTGCAGTTAAGCTCATATAACCAATTATCTCTCCCCGTTGACGAACCGGCGAAAAATCCACCACTAGGGTACTGTAACCGGTGGTAAAAGCGGCGATACTGAGACCATGGTAGGCGCGAACGACGAATAAAGAGGAAAGATCGCGAAAAAATAGATAACCGAGGGGTGCGGTAGCGGCGACAATAGTTCCAAATAAAACCACTAATTTGCGACTGCGGCGATCGACTAAATTGCCTAACCAACTGCGCGATAAAATTAAACCGATGGCAAAGGCCCCCATGACAAAACCGATATCTTGTTTGCTACCGCCTAGGGATTTAATATAGGTGGGGAGAGTGGGGACAAGAGTGGTGATACTTGTCCAGAAAAACAGCGCCGTGACGAAGAGGAAGAGTAGTTGACGACGCGTCTCGGCAGTAACCGATCGAAAAGTTTTGAAAGCGTTCACAACAGCGACCGTCACAGGCAACAAAAAGACCCGGAGATCACGCCAGTCACAAGCATCCCGTATTGCTGCTACCTTCCGGTCCTGACAAGGTTAAGGCGTTGCGATCGCATGAGTCCGAGTCTTTTTTATCATAACATCTTTTTCGGGGATACGGGCATTTTTTTCCGGAGAATCTCCTCTCAATCTAGACTGTGAACGGAAATTTCCTCAACGAGGGGGTTTTTGCAATTGTTGTTGTAGAGAAGTTTCCGGTTCGATCGCCAATCCGCTAAACTGTCGGACTAAGAGTGAAGGACTCTCCCTAGAATCGGCAGCGAGGAAAAATAACCAACGGCTGCCGGGGGTGAGTTGTTCGATGGAATTGAAGTTACTTGTCAACCAAATTACAGGTAAATTAGGCAGATTAGCATTTTTTTGACTAGCTTTTGCCTCTATACCGGCTAAAGTTTCTAAAATGCTCCTCTCCCCCTGAATTAAACCCGTTTCACCCGTCCAGAGTTTCACATTTAATTGCCGACGATGGGCATAAAAATAGAGGGAAGCAGCGGCAATAATCGCCCGTTCAAAACTGTCTTCTTGCCAATCACAGAGGGTATCGAGACAGATAATCACTTCCTGTCCTCCCGTTAACACTTCTAATTCCCGAATTTGAAATTCTCCCAAACGGGCGCTAGTTTTCCAGTGAATTAAACGGGTAGAATCACCGTAGCGATATTGTCTCAGGTTACGGGTAAGTCCTTGATTAGCCCTTTGATAATAGCGATTATTTTCTAATTTTTGTTCCATCTCTTGACCGAGGGAATCGATCAGGGGACATTGTTGTAAGGGTAAAATTTGGGGATAAACTAAAGCTTTAGCCGCTGCTTGATGACAACGACGACACCAAAATAAACCGAGAGGGGCTGCTGTTCTTAATTGTACTTCTTGCCATTGATAAACACCCCGTTTGCTGGTGGGTAAATAATAAGTCCAACGATGGCAACTTTTGGAGGCAATCGCTTCTATTGGGGTTATTTTTGGCTGATCGAGAACTATAGGCAGGATATCTGTCACTTCTAACAGATTTATCGGCTGATTGCTCGTATTTTCTATTTCTAGGCTAATACTAAGATCGTCTCCCGCACTCACGGGTACAATGGCAAGACGACGCACTTTCAGGGGAAGAAGGGAACGACGGGGTAAAATTATCGATAAAATTAAAACAGCGCTCGTCGTGCCACAGATAGCATACAACCATCCCGCCATGGTATTGGTCGCAGCTCCGAAAAAACAGAGGGTAATGCCAATGATTACCCCACCACCGTAAGCGGGTAAAATACCGCGTTCTTCTAACCAAGTTTTCATAGAGTTTAGTGGTTTTGTCGTCTTTGCTAGAAAGCTAAAAATCAGGCCCACATCTCTATAATTCCCCCAAAAGCCCTCTGATCAGCGAAGGGAGTCCTATCCCTTGCCACTATTGTTATTTTTCTTAACAAAACTTAACAATTGATGGCAAAATTTTGCTTGCTTTTGTCGGCAGATTTTGGGATAATATTTTTAAAAGAGTTTATTCACAATGGCAGCCTAAAAGCTCAAATTTTAACACGAACATCCCATTATAAGACAATTATAACCCAAGCCGCCGCCAAAGTCAAGCGCTCACTCCTTATTATTTGTCGCCTGAAACTTCTAATTCCGTGGTCGGTGGGGGGTTGGGGATATTAGTTAAAATAACAAAGGTTGAAAACCGTGTTTGCGGGAAGCTGCGCCGATTTGTTCCATTTTAGGGACGGTAATTTGATTGCGTCCCCAGGAAAAATTAGTTTGCCAACCCTCCAACTCTAATAAAATCGCCTCAGCAAAACAGGCAAACATTTGACGAGAGGGAATATCCATATTGACGATTTTCATAATTTTCCAGTCAATATCGAGGGAATGCTCGACAATGCCGCCCTTAATCACCGAAATATCGGGGGCATTTAATACCATGCCTAAATTTTTCGGATAACCACCATCAATAATAATGCAGGGGCGCTTGAGTTTATCTAGATCAATTTCCACCCCTTTAGGCATACTAGCCACCCAAACAATGATATCAGCAAGGGGTAAAGCCTCCTCTAGGGGGAGAATTTTACCGCGTGCTAACTCCTCTTGGAGAGATTGTAAACGCTCTTGATTGCGTGCCACATAAATTAGTTCTTTTGTATTGGTTTTTTCATTTAACCAACGACAAACGGCGCTGCCGATATCTCCGGTTGCCCCGCAAACCACAACGGTAGATTGAGCTAAATCGATGCCCATTTTTTCAGCGAGGGTTTCCACCTGAGTGCAGATGACGTAAGCGGTGTGGGTGTTACCGGTGGTAAAACGGCCAAAATCTAGCTCGATATTGCGCACCTGTCGATTATCTTTGAGATTAAATTCCTCGAAAATAATTGAAGAAAAACCACCGAGTGCGGTGATGTTGATATCACTTTTTTGAGCGAGTGCCATGGCATTTAGCACCTTACGAATAGCAGACTTTACCCAACGATTCGACAACATCTCCGGTAAAAAACAGGATTCGATATATTTACCTCTGATGGTTTGCCCCGTGATGCTGGTGACATGAAAATCATCGACAATTTGCGGGGGGGCAGCACACCAAAAATCTAATCCCTGGTTAGCATATTCAGGATAACCTAGATCGTCGGCGACCGATTGGGCGTGTTCTAAACTGGTAAGATGACCTATAAGACCAAACATTGATTGTTCTTTCGTTAGACTAGATGGCACTAGATAAAAATTAGGATATTGCTAAGAAATCGTTAAGACTCTTAAATATATTACACAAAAGTGCCGCTCTGTGTTGAGCGGCAGCAGGGCGAAAAAAAGAAATCTAGACGCGCAAGCTTTAGACGGCAGTTAATCCGTAGGCAGACATTCGCATAATATCACGGGTGCTGAAACCAATATTGCTTAAAGCTTCCCCGTAGCTAATCATAAAGTCTTCCACGAGGGCCTCTTTTTCCATACCGAGGACGCGAGCATCATCCTCGACTTGATTGAGCATTCTCCAGACAATGGGCAGATTAGCGCGATTTGCGGCTTCTAATTCCTCTTTAGCGGTTTCAAAGTTCGCTTTTAGCCATTCTTCGCCAAAATTGAGATGTAAATATTCGTCTTTAACTACGCCTTCAGTAATTTTACGGGCAAAAGGATCAGCAACAGGAATATAAATATTATAGGCAGCGATCGCAAAAGCTTCGATAATCAAAGATTGGATCAATAAACAGGTAACGATTTTACCTTCTGCGTAGGCAATTTGGAAGTTATTGTGCAGAGAGGAAAAGAATTCTTTGGCATAATCCATATCAGGAGTGATTTTCAAATTTTGGCCGCAAGCTTGAAAACCTTTCATGTGACGGTTTTCCATTTTTGCCAAACGGTGTAACTCTTCTTTGTTATCGGCGAGGATGTCTGCTAATTGAATATAATTGCTATTGGCCTCGTATTCGCCTTCAATAACGATGGCATTAATGCGACTATAGGCTGATTTATAGGTTTCGCTAGTGAAATCAAGCTCTAATGGTACAGCAAGCTCTGGCATAAACTCGATTGACTCCTATTTCTGACGAGATTTTTCCGACGTTCTTTCCAGTCTAGGGTAAGCTTTCTAGATGGAGTTATCTTTTTACGAGTCTAGCTCGATCGGTCTTTTTTGTATAGCTTGCCCTGAGAGGCAATCCCTTCTCAAGAGAGGAGATTGCTGGCTGTTTGCTCAAACCGTGGCTAAAGATTTCCAGCGCTCGGCCTGTTGTAAGATCGCTTTGGCTGCCTGTTTACCCGATAAAGTGGCTCCTTCCATGCTATCAATGTAATCCTGTTGGGTATAACTACCGGCAAGGAAAAAGTTAGCAATAGGAGTCGCTTGCGAGGGACGATAGACATCCATCCCCGGTGCTTCCCGATAGAGACTTTGTGCTAATTTCACCACACTAAACCAAGTCATATTTAACTCCCGCGAGGAGGGAAATAACTGATGGACTTGCGCTAAAACGTGCTGGGCGATATCTTCATTTTTAGCTTTAATAAAAGGATCCCCGGGGGTTAAAACTAACTGTAATAAAGAACCTTCTCCGGGGCGATAATAATCCCTAGGACTGGTGAGAGCAAGATCTGCAAAACAGGAAAAATCCGCTTGGTGGGTGTACAAAAGATTGTCAATTCCCACCGCTTTTTGCAGTTGTCGCCGTTTTTCGGCATCATTTAATTCCGTCACCCAACCGTCAAAACGCAATTGTACCGTAGCGACGGGGACGGCTTCTAGTCGGAAAATATTGTCAAAAATCGGCATTTTTCGCCAATCTTGGGGAATAAGACGCTGAATACCGGGGACATCACCAGCGCAAACATAGGCATCTGCGGTGATAGTTTCTGTGGTTTCTCCGTTAGCGACGATCATGCCATTAACTTGCAGATTTTCGCCCTCTCCAGAATAGAGAATTTCCCGCACTTGACGACGGGTAGAGATTTTGGTGCCCCGGGCTTCCAGATAGTTAATAATCGGTTTATGTAGGTATTCGTGGGGGGAACCTTCCAACATCCGCAGGACGGAAGCTTCGGTTTTAGCGGCAAAAAATTGGAAAATCGTCAGCATACAACGGGCTGAGATATTTTCCGTATCGATAAATCCTAACGCATAGGCGATCGGATTCCACATTTTTTTTAAACTGCCTTCATTACCGCCATGGCTACGAAACCAATCGGCAAAGCTAATCGAGTCCAGATCCCGAATCGTTTTCATCGCTCCTTGAAAGTCTATCAGACCGCGGACGATGGGACTTGTACCTAATGCCAGAGAATTAAAGATTTTATCGGCTGCTGAGAGTTGGGAGGAGGTAAAAAAGGCTTTTAAACCGTTAAAAGGCGCACCTGCGGCGAAACGGAAGTCTAATTCGCCGATTTTCCCCCCTTCGTTGATAAAAGTGTGGGTGTGTTCTTTGAGCAGTAGGGATTGAAAAGCGCCCACTTTTTTCATTAACTCAAAAAGATTATAGTAACAACCAAAAAAGACGTGCAAGCCCATCTCGATGTGATTACCGTCCGCATCTACCCAACTACCGACTTTTCCCCCGACAAAGGGACGAGATTCTAAGATTTCTACTGTACAGCCCGCATCGACCAGATCGATAGCTGTTGCCATTCCCGCTAATCCTGCACCAACGATCACCACTCGCATTTGTCAAGTTCCTGTTACAATTTTTCACTAAATCTTTATTTTACCCGATCGATCTGGTGTTTCTTGCCGGCGATTTTTTCAGGGTCACTTGAGAGCGTGGCAGAATAATTGAGAGTTGCACTAGGGAGAAGTCATTTTGAAGCGATCGCTAGATGGGAGACAGGGATTAATTATTGTCACTATTATTTGGATATTGGGGATATTAGTCGATAGATTCTGGTTTAGTCTCGATCATACCATTCCTGCTTGGGATCAGGCTGATTATCTCAACGGTGGGATTATCTATACCCAAGCTTTCCAAAATCCGCGCTGGTTTGACGGGGATTGGTGGCGCAGTTTATGGCTAATGTCCCCGAAAATTCCCCCTTTAACCTATCTTTTAACGATTCCCTTCTTTAATCTCTTTGGTATTAGTCTTGACGCGGGTATGTGGGTAATGGCTATCTATAGCGCCCTACTGCTCTTTTCTGTGTACGGATTGGGAATTATCCTCTTTAATGGGACTGTGGCTTTATGGGCGGTCTTAATCTGTCAATTTCTCCCGGGTTTATACTATTATCGCCTCGAATATCTCTTAGATTTTCCCTTAGCGGCAATTGTAACGTTTTCTTACTTCTGCTTGACATGGTGGCGATTTAGTGGTAAAGGCTGGCTAAAAGCGATCGCTTTCGGGATTTCTTTCGGTTTAGGGATGTTAGTCAAACAAACCGCCCTATTTTTCCTCTTTTTACCGATTTTGTGGGTATTGGGCGAAAATCTCCAGCGAAAACGTTGGGGTAATCTAGCGCAATTAATGCTCAGTTTTCTCACGGCAGCATTGTTAATGTTTCCCTGGTATCGGACGAATTGGTTATTAATGTTAACTGCGGGCAAACGTGCCACGGTAGATTCGGCGATTTTGGAGGGAGATCCCCCTCTTACCAGTCCTGATGCCTGGACATTTTACGCCCAAGTTTTACCCTATTTTCTTTCTTGGGTGTTGTTATTAGTTCCCCTGGTGGGATTATTAATCTCCTTACGTCATAGAAAAACCGAAGATAAGGTTAATCGTCCTGTGTGGATTTGGTTAGGAGTTTTTCTGCTGGGGGGATATCTATTATCATCCCTCAATATCAATAAAGATGCTCGTTATATCTTGCCGCTTTTACCGACTTTATCCTTAATTTTATCCGTTGGTTTATTATCTTGGCGCGGTCGTTTTGCCCCCAGTATCCGTTGGGGAACGATAACTATTGCCGCTATGCTCACCAGCTTAAATTTATTCCCCTTGGGGGGAGAGCTAATTACTAACGTTTTCAGTCCCGAATTACAACACCATCCCTATTTAAAAACCGGCTGGCAACAGGAAGAAGTAGTTAAAGAGATTCTAGCCGATTCTCCCTATCTTCGCAGCACTCTAGGGGTTTTACCTTCCACCCCCGAATTAAATCAACATACTTTCTCTTTCTACGGTGGTAAACATAATTCACAGGTTGCCGGCAGACAGGTGGGAGTTCGGGAAGAAGATATCGAAAAGGATGTCAATTCTTTAGATTGGTTTTTAACTAAAACTGGTGAACAGGGTTCTGTCCCCGATGTCCAGAAAAAAATTGTTAATCGAGTCGCCACTAGTCCAGATTTCCAAGTGGAGAAAACTTGGCATCTACCGGATGATAGTACCCTTTCCCTACACCGTAAAATAGACCCCTCCGTCACGGTTAAACCCCTTGAAACTGCGCCAAAACAGGTGGAATTAAGAGAGATTGCCATTGCCGAAAAAGCTTCTCCTAATCAACCCATTCCCGTGGTTTACAAATGGGCAGGAGACTGGCAACAATTAAAGTCAGGGATAGTGATTTTAACCTGGCAAGAAGTGAACGGTAAGGATTATTGGATGCACGATCACGCTATTGCTATGGGGGAATTAATGGCAGAAAAATTAAGTCCAGAAGAGCAACAAAAGGGTTTTGAAGTTACTGAAAAAACCGCCATGCAGTCGGCAGCAACCCCCGGAGTTTATCGCTTATCTGCTGTCTATCTCAATCGGGAAACCGGGGAAACCTATCCGATTAAAACTAATGCTCAAATTACCATCGAGCCTCAAGTCTCCAAGTTAGCAACGCCCGAATTAGATTTAGTGACCCAATTGCGCTTAAAGTCTGCTAATATTGGTCAAGGATTAAAGGGTATTGAACCAATTTTTGAGTTAACTAATCGTATCAATCAATACGATTCTATTCAGGATTATGTGCTGCAAGCAGACAAGGCTTTTTCCTATCGTTTACAGCAACAAAATCCCCCCGATAAATTATCTTTAGCCTACGGATTAGCAATTTCTAAGGTACTACAACAGGATGTGGCAGGGGCAATAAAAGCCACCGAGGAAATGATTAAAATTGACCCCCATAATCCCTATCATTATGCTTATCAAGGTTTTATTTATCTCTACGATTGGCAACCGCAAGCAGCCCAAAAAGTCTTAGATAAAGCTAGACAATTAAATCCCGATAGTGAGGAAATTAAGACTTTAAATGCAGTGGCTGCCTTGATGGGGGGAAATCTCGTTAAAGCTTGGCAATTATGGCAGTCAAATTAAAATAGAGTGGGAGATGGGGAAAAGGGAGGCTTACAAGGCTTCACCCCAACCTACGTTCATCTTATATTTAATTCCACCCACCTAACTAAAAGGAGAATCTGATGTTCAAACTCGATACTTGCTGTACCCTCGTACCCTACTTTGAAGTACAAGAAGGAAAAATTGCTGCGTTTAAGGAACTAGGACTCAAGTTCGTTGAGAGAACCCGCACCGAAGATGGCTGTATCCATTATGCTTTTTCCTTTAGCGGCAATATTGTTCATTGCCGCGAGGGTTACGTCGATGCTTCCGCAGTTCTTGCTCACCTGCAAAACGTCGGGGAATTGCTAGACAAACTTCTCAAAATCGCCAAGATTATTCGCCTAGAAGTTCACGCTCCCGCTTCCGAAATCGAAAAGCTGCGGGAGCCGTTGGCTTCTCTTAACCCTCAGTTCTTCATTCTCGACGAAGGTATTCGCCGCACCAGCGAAGCTTAATCAATTAGCCTAATTGTACTCCATTATCCCTAGATTCTGGCATCTTCAAGCAACTTGAAAACAACAAAAAAGCACCCCCTCGCGGGAGTGCCTTTTCGTTCAGACTAGGAATTAACCATTGATAGCAGGAGCAATCAGAGCTACAGGAGCTTGTTGGCCACTAGCTAAGTCTAAGGGGAAGTTGTGAGCGTTGCGCTCGTGCATTACTTCCATACCGATACCAGCGCGGTTTAACACATCGGCCCAAGTACCAATTACACGACCTTGAGAATCGAGAATCGACTGGTTGAAGTTGAAACCGTTGAGGTTGAACGCCATGGTGCTAACACCCATCGCGGTAAACCAGATACCGATTACCGGCCATGCACCCAAGAAGAAATCGAAGTGTCGGGAGTGCCGTCCTACAGACCGCGCTCCAGAACACAACGGACAGGCACTGAACTGCTGGCAAAGCTTGATAGTAGGATCAATTCATGAATTGACCCTACAGAACGATCTATACCCCGTTAAAACCCCTGTCAAGGGGGCGATAAGGGAGCGGGGAGAAAAAAGCTGATTACTGATTACTGACTCCCCAAAAGCAAAACTTCCTATCTCACCATTGAGATCACGGCTGTAACAACTCCCTTGGATCGGTGACTTCCCCTTTAATTGCTGCCGCTACCACCATCGCCGGACTCATCAACAAAGTCCGCCCGGAAGCGGAACCTTGACGACCTTTAAAGTTACGATTGGAGGAGGAGGCGCTGATCTGATCTCCCTGCAATTTATCGGGATTCATGGCTAAACACATGGAACAGCCCGCCTCGCGCCATTCAAAGCCCGATGCTAGGAAAATTTGGTCTAATCCTTCCGCTTCCGCCTGTTTTTTGACTCTTTCGGAACCGGGGACGATAAAAGCTTTCACATTGGGGGCAACACGATGACCTTGGGCAAATTTGGCCGCTTCGCGCAGATCACTGATCCGGCCGTTAGTACAGCTACCGACGAAGCAGACATCGATTTTTGTGCCTTTAATCGGGGTGCCGGGGGTGAGTTTCATGTATTGATAGGCTTCCTCTGCGATCGCTCTTTCACTTTCTGGTAAACTCTCGGAAGTGGGAATGACTTCGTTAACCCCGATTCCTTGGCCGGGAGTGATCCCCCAAGTAACTGTGGGTTCGATTTCACTGGCATCGAAGACCACTACATCGTCATAAACCGCATCGGCATCGCTTTTAATGCTTTCCCACCAATTAACCGCACTTTCCCAGTCTTTAGGCGCAAAATCACGACCTTTGAGGTAATCGTAGGTGATCTGATCGGGGTTGATATAACCACATCGGGCCCCACCTTCGATCGCCATGTTACAAATCGTCATTCTTTCTTCCATGAACATCCGTTCAATTGTACTACCAGCGTACTCATAGGCGTAACCAACACCGCCTTTAACGCCCAATTGACGAATAATATGGAGAATTACATCTTTAGCATAGACACCGGGGTTTAAATCGCCGTTTACCTCCACTCGACGCACTTTTAATTTCGATAGGGATAGGGTTTGGGTAGCAAGAACATCGCGCACTTGGGAAGTTCCGATACCAAAAGCGATCGCCCCAAAAGCGCCGTGGGTGGAGGTGTGGGAGTCACCACAGGCGATCGTCATCCCGGGTTGAGTTAGACCCTGTTCGGGAGCGATCACATGAACTATGCCCTGATTGCCGGAACCGATGCCGTAGAAAGGAATATCATTGGTTTGAACATTAGTTTCGATCGCCCGGATCATTTCCTCGGCCAAATCGTCAAGGAAAGGACGCGCCTGATTTTCGGTGGGGACGATGTGATCGACGGTGGCAATAGTCCGTCCTGGAAATAATACTTTTAAACCCCTTTCTCTCAGCATCGAAAAAGCTTGCGGACTGGTGACTTCATGGACTAGATGCAGTCCGATAAATAATTGTGTCTGTCCACTGGGAAGAATCTTAACCGTGTGTGCGTCCCAGACTTTATCGAATAACGTTCTTGCGCTCATTGACCTTGAAATGATAGTCATCTCCCTAATCATATCAGCTAACCTGATCCGATAAATATTAATTTTTTCTTTTCTCTTGGTTAGTAGGGATAATAGGTAAATAGCTCTGTTTTTGCCAGAGATTAAAACCATCAGTTTTTGAGTGAAATAAACGACTTTCGCTAATAACTATTTGAGTAATTACTTCTGCTCCTTACCCCCCGATCCCTAGAATTTTTCAAGAGGATTTAGCATAACATTTTCTAGGTTTGACTAACCCCTCAGTCCATAGCAAAAAAATTTTATTCTTTTCTTGTCACTGATAAATTATGCTCGCTAACTTTCTTGTTCAGATAAATTTCTCCGAGAACAATTAATCCTAGAATCAGAGGTAAACTCAGCCATGCTCCTAGGATTCCTAAGTAGTTAATACTCAGAGCAATCAGGAGAGTTATCCCCATATAAATAATCGCTACTTGTGGATGAGACCAGCCAGACTTTTGTAATCTTTGATAAAGGTGACTGCGGTGAGCTTGGAAGATATTTTCCTTTCTTATTAATCGACAAATAAGGGTATAAATAGCATCACCAATCAGAGGTAAAGTGATAGTTAAAGCTGACCAAGCTTGACTTTGATTGCCCTGGTTATTAAGTAAAACCATAGCGACAATTGCCCCTAAACTGGTGCTACCCACATCACCCATAAAAATTTTCGCTGGCGACCAATTCCAGAGGAGAAAACCGCCTAAAGCTGCCACTAAAAGCCATAAAATTGGTTGCTGAAAATAGAGAGTTAGAAATCCTAATTGTACCGCCGTACAGCCAGCCACCAAGCCATCGAGACCATCCATAAAATTATAAAAATTAATGATCGCGGTCAGGCCGATAATTGTGAGAATAATAGCCAAAATTTTGCCGACAAAACCTAAATCTAATAGCCACGATTGGGGAAAAGCACCGAAAAAAGTGACCGCAACACTAGCGGAGGATAACTGCACTAAATAGCGAATACTAGAGGGAATACCGCGACGATCATCGAGAAGGCCGATAATAATTAAAGGAGTCAGGGACAACCACAGGGGAATGAGAGGTAGGGAAGGAGGAAGGAGAAAATAACTGAGGCCGCTGGTCAGAGCAAAAGCGACAACAAAACCGAGTCCACCCCCCCTAGGTGTGGGTTGACTATGGCTGCTACGCTCATTGGGAATATCTAACAATTGTTGACTAAAACGTTGTTTAATCAGGGCAACCACCAGAAAACTAATCAGAAAACTGATGACTGACAGTAGGGATAATAACATAGGGATTTTCGCACTCAGATTAATTATCGATCCTACGTTGTTCGGTGACAAAAAGTGCCAATTCAAAAGCAAAGGCGCTCCGGGGTTTGGGGGATATGATCAGCAATTTTAGGTTTAACCTACTCTCGATCGCTTTTTACCTGACTGATGCGACGAACGTTTAAAACATCGATCATCAGCCTAATTTGACTAACACAGCGTTCAAATTGTTGCAGGTCTTTTACTTCAATTTTCAGGGAAATTAAAGCGGGTTTGCCGAAATTCGTCTTAACTCCGGCATTGCGAACGTTAATATTTTGGTCACTTAAACGAGAGAGAATATCTTTTAAAACCCCGACGCGATCAATCACTTCAATCTGAATATTTACCGGATAAGTTTGATAACGTCCCTGGTCATCTATAGGGTTCCAACTAACAGGAATTAAGCGTTCAGCTTCGGCTTTTTCCACATTCGAGCAGCCCTGACGGTGAATAACAATGCCTTCCCCCGCATGGGCAACTATACCGGTAATATTTTCTCCGGGTAAAGGACAACAACAACCGGCCAAACGATAGACTAATCCATCCACACCGGCGATCGGTGATTTACTAACGGGTAAAGCCCTTTGAACGGGAGAAGGTGGTAGAATCAATTGGGAATCAGTCAGGACATCGGGCGGATTTTTGACCGTTAAAATTTCCTGTTGATTTTTAACTGTTTCTTGCAGACGATTAACCACATTTTTTAGGGTAACTTCGCCGTAACCTAAGGCCGCCAATAAATCATCTACTGCCACATAATTGCACTGTTTAGCCACCGATTGCATTCGTTCTGATTTCAGCAGGGCATCGAAGCCAGTTTTACCCAATTCTTTCTCTAATAAATCACGACCTCGGCTAATATTTTCTTCTCGTCGCGATTTTTTGTACCATTGCCGGATGCGATTTCTGGCGCTAGGAGTAACGACAAAATTTAACCAATCTAAACTAGGGTGACTATGCTTGCTGGTGAGAATTTCCACCAGATCACCATTTTGCAAGGGAGCATCAAGAACTGACCATTTACCATTAATTCTTGCCCCTTTCATCTGATTACCTACTTCGCTATGAATATGATAGGCAAAATCTACCGGTGTCGCACCTTGGGCGAGGGCCACCACATCACCTTTGGGGGTGAAAACATAGATATCTTCTTCAAAGAAATTATTTTTCAGACCATCCATGTATTCTTGGCCATCTTTCAGGTCTTTTTGCCAGTCGAGAAGATTACGCAGCCAAGAGAATTTTTCATCAGCGGCGGTTAAAGTTGTTTGACTAGAACCGGTTTCTTTATACTTCCAATGGGCTGCAATCCCGTATTCAGCAACATGGTGCATTTCTAGGGTGCGAATCTGCACTTCTAGGGGACGGGCATTTAAACCAACAACGGTGGTATGGAGGGATTGATAACGGTTAGCTTTTGGTAAACCGATATAGTCTTTAAAACGGTTAGGAATCGGAGTAAATTGGTCGTGAACTATGGCTAAACAACGATAACATTCCTCTTTGGTTTCGACGATAATGCGGACGGCGGCTATATCATAAATCTGCTCGAATTCTTTGCCTTGATTGTGCATTTTATGATAGATGCCGTAGAGATGTTTGGGGCGACCCTGTAAATCAAGAACTTTTATGCCAATTTCTTGCAATTTTTCCCGCAATGTGTTAGTGACAGTTTCGATGCGGGCCTCTCGATCGATACGTTTTTCCGATACCAATAACTGCACAGTGCGATAAGCATCGGGTTCGAGGTATTTAAAGCATAAATCCTCTAATTCCCATTTAAATCTGCCAATCCCTAAACGGTTAGCCAAGGGAGCAAAGATTTCTCTAGTTTCGAGGGCGATGCGTTGCTGCTGTTGCGGGGTGAGGTGTTCGAGGGTTTGCATATTGTGCAGGCGATCGGCTAATTTTACCACGATGACGCGGATATCTTGAGCCATCGCCAGGAACATTCGGCGAAAATTCTCCGCTTGCCGTTCAGTTTTGCTAGAAAAGTTGAATTTGGAGAGTTTTGTCACCGCTTCCACCAAATTACGCACCTCAACACCGAATCTAGCCTCGATTTCTTCGGGGGTGACTTCCGTATCTTCCACCACATCGTGAAGGAATCCGGCTGCGATCATTGCCCCATCACCCCCCAGATCCCGCAGTAATCCCGCTACGGCTATAGGATGGGCGATATAGGGTTCCCCGGATTTGCGATACTGGCCCTCGTGGAGTTTGTGGGCGAAATTAAAAGCCTTGCAGATTAAATCGATATCGGGATTCTGGGGGTCGTTTTCGTAGGTAATTAGGCATTCTTTCAGCCAATCGGGTAAAACTAACGCTTTTTTCGGTTCCGTGGCCCGGGGAAGGACGGTGAGGGTTTCTGGTTGGATGGCAGTGATGGCGTTCATGGTTAGATCGGGGGGATAATAGGGACGAGAGGGGGGGGGAGACGGATAACTAGAAAATTATTAGGCCGAAGGGATGCCAGATTGCTTAACTCTCTAACACTGGAATCGGATCGATCGGCGAAAAGGGCGGGATTCTTTTAAGTTTTTGTCTCTGCTCGGGAGGAGGACTTGCAACCGTGATGGCAAATCGTTAATCTTATGTAACAAATTCTAACGCGCTTTGTATTGGATGCTACCGACAAATTACCATCAAGCCTACAAATCTTTGTTAAGAAAACTGGAGGATTTCAGTCTTGCCCTTCTGGATGGGGACGCTTCCACGGGGTTACAATCTTTTCAAGCTTTACAAACCTGTCTAGAAGGGGAGATATTGTCACTAAATGATGACAATTTAAGCCCAGAGGTGGCTAATCGTTGGCGCGCGGTCCAGACGGAACTATATCGATCCTGGCGATTGCTGGAGACGGACTGGTTATTTTTGGCCTCAGCGCGACAAGGACGGGAGAAACGTTTACAGATAATTAGCGATCGAGTGGCGACTTTAAAGGGGTATTGTCGGGTTTTGTTAGGGTCAGTTGTCGATTAGTGATTAAATGCTCGATCGCCGTTTGTGTGGCATACTTGACCCTAAGTAGGTAGGCGTTAAAAATTATCAGATCCCCCCGCCTATCGGCACCCCCCTTATCAAGGGGGGCAGGGGGGATCAGAGGCAAAATCTATCTTCGATTTAATTATAACTACTTACTTAAGTCCTAACTTTTATCGTTACCGATCGCGTCATGTTGGAAATTAAAGACCTAAAAATTGCCTACCCGACAGAATTAAGTTCTCCCTCTTGGGCGATCGATGGGGTATCTTTTAGTATAGGCAAAGGGGAAACTTTGGGATTAGTGGGTGAATCTGGTTGTGGAAAATCGACCATCGGTAAGGCTATTTTAAGGTTATTACCCAATCGCACTCACGTGGAAGGTGAGATTACCTTTGAAGGGCGATCGCTTTTATCTTTATCTAGCAAACAGTTAGAAAAGTTTCGCGGGGAAGCGGTGGGATTAGTCTTTCAAGATCCGATGACGCGACTGGATCCGCTGATGACTATTGGCGATCATTGTGTGGAAACTTTGCAAGCTCATCGGACGGATTTAACCTATCGTCAAGCTAAAAGTCAAGCTTGTACTGTCCTAGAAAAAGTCAAAATTACTGCTAATCGTTGGTCCCAATATCCTCACGAATTTAGTGGGGGAATGCGGCAAAGAGTGGCCATTGCTTTAGCTTTATTATTAAACCCTAAGTTAATTATTGCCGATGAACCTACCACCAGTTTAGATGTGACAGTTTCGGCGGAAATTCTGCGGGAATTAAAGCGTTTATGTAGCGAGGAACAGATGGGATTATTGTTAATTTCCCATGATTTAGCGATGGTGGGAGAATATTGCGATCGATTAGCGGTGATGAAGGGGGGCAAAATTGTCGAATCGGGATTGGTAAAAACAGTTTTTAAAGCGCCTCAACACCCCTACACTCGTTCTCTTTTGACTGCCGCTTTACACCTACAGTTACGGGAGGAAAAATCAACGGCAATTCAAGGCAAGGAAACGGTGTTAAAGGTGGATAATTTAAAACAGTATTATAGCCTAGAAGGTAACTTTTTAGATAGTTTTTTCAAAAAAGAAAAGAAATTTATTAAAGCGGTAGATGAAGTCAATTTTGAACTGTATCGAGGGGAAATTTTCGGTTTAGTTGGGGAGTCGGGGTGTGGGAAAAGTACCCTATCGAGAACCCTATTACAGTTAATTAAACCCACTGGGGGAAAAGTAGAATTTTTAGGAGAAGATTTAACCCCTTTGTCGGGGGAAAAAATGCGTCCAAAACGGCGCTTAATGCAGATGATTTTTCAGGATCCCCTCGCTTGTCTCAATCCTCTAATGACGGTGGGAGAAAGTATTGCCGATCCGCTTTTTATCCATCAAAAAGTTAATCTAGAAACGGCTAAAAAACAGGTTTTAGAAATGTTAGATCGAGTCGGGTTAACACCGGTAGAGGAATTTTATCGACGCTATCCTAGAGAGTTATCGGGAGGACAACAGCAAAGGGTAGCCATTGCTCGCGCTTTAATTACTCGTCCAGAATTAGTTATTTGTGATGAACCGGTTAGTATGCTCGATGCGAGTGTCCAGACACAGGTTTTAGAGTTAATGTTAGAGTTACAAAAGTTATTTAATCTAACTTATTTATTTATAACTCATGATCTTTGGTTAGCGAGATTCCTCTGCGATCGAATTGCGGTGATGACTGCGGGTAAAATAGTTGAAATGGGTGACACTGAACAAATTTTTAGCCATCCCCAACACCCCTACACCCAAAAATTAATCGCAGCAGCCCCGAGAATTTATCCCGATAGGAACTAAAATTGCTCTGGGGGTTTATAATTGTTATTATCTAGATATAGTTAGGAAAGACAAAATGGCCAGACAACTTCAGATAACTCTCCCTGAAGATACTATGCAACTTCTCGATCGATGGTTGGCAAGTAGTGATTATCCTGAAAAAGAATATAATAATTTAATTAATGAAGCGATTAAATTATATATTATGGAACAACAGAGAAACTACCTCAAGCAACAATTAAAGGAAGGAGCTATTGTTAGAGCAGAAAGAGATTTAAATTTAGCACAAGCTTGGGTTTCTCTAGAGGAAAAATTATGGTAATAATGATTATTTTTAAAGTTAAAAAACTGCTCAAAAAATTCGTCTTTAGTCTCCAAGAGGAAGGATGGAAACCAGCACTCAAAAAGACGAAACGAAAAATTATTAAAATTCTCACAGGAAAGAGTTCCTCTGAATTTGAAGAACAGGTGCTTGAAAGTGCTAAATTAGCTGAACCGCGACCCCTAGAAATTGCCAGCAGTGATGATCCTTTAGTCTCGATTATTATTCCTGTTTATAACCAATTTGCCTACACCTTTAACTGTCTGGAATCCTTGAGTGTTAACCTAAGTCCTGATTTAGCTTATGAAATAATCATTGTTAATGATGCTTCCAGCGATGAAACCTTAGAACAATTAGCAACTTTAGTTACAGGAATCAAAGTATTAAATAATGCGGAAAACTCTGGTTTTATTCGTTCCTGTAATTATGGGGCTAGTCAAGCAAAAGGTCAATACCTATATTTTCTCAATAACGATACTAGAATTCTGGAAAACTGTCTAGAAAGTTTAGTGAAATTAATTATCAATAATCCCCAAGTTGGTGCGGTGGGTTCTAAGTTAATTTATGCTAATAGTAAACAACAAGAAGCGGGGGGAATTATCTGGAATTCTGCCGATGGTTGGAATTATGGACGCTTAGATAGTCCCGAGGAACCGGAATATAATTATGTCCGTCCCGTGGACTATTGTTCGGGAGCAAGTTTATTAGTTCCTACAGATTTATTTAAGCAATTAGGTGGTTTTTGTCAAGACTTTATCCCCGCATATTACGAAGATACAGACTTATGTTTTGCCATCCGAGAATTGGGTTATCAAGTTCTCTATCAACCCCAATCTAACGTCATTCACTACGAAGGAATCACCTCGGGAACAGACCTTTCCAGTGGGATCAAACAATATCAAGTTATTAATCAAACTAAGTTTCGAGAAAAATGGTCAAAGGTATTAACCAAACACCTAGATAACGATGCTAATAATGTACCCAAAGCTGCCCGACGTTTACAAGGAAAACCGACAATTTTAGTCATCGATTCCTACGTTCCACTATACGATCGAGAATCCGGCTGTGTGCGTTTATTAAATATCCTTAAGCTACTGCTCAATTTAGGCTATTCAGTGATTTTCTTTCCCGATAATGGCTATCCTGAACAACCCTATACTTCTGTACTGCAACAGATGGGAATTGAAGTTATTTATGGCACACCACAAAGATATAATCTAGAAGAAAAATTAATCAAATATTTACCCCTGATAGATGGAGTTTGGTTGTGTCGTCCCGAATTGTGCGATAAGTATATGGATTTAATTCGCTTAAAAACAAAAGCACCAATTATTTATGATACAATTGACCTGCATTTTCTGCGTTTAAAACGACAAAAAGACTATCTCGATCCCAGTTACCAAAATACTAGCTGGAGTTGGCAAACCTATCAGAAATTAGAGTTAAACTATGCTAATCAAGCGGAAGCAACCGTGGTAGTAACAGAAGATGAAAAGCAGGTTTTATACTCTTTGGGGGTGAAAAATGTTTGGGTAATCCCCAATATTCACGAGGAAATTTCCCTGTCAGAAAAAGTTGCTTTTGACCAGCGAGCCGGTTTAGTATTTATTGGTAGCTACAATCACCCTCCTAATATTGATGCAGTTAAGTGGTTATGTTTAGAAATTATGCCCTTAGTTTGGGCATCTCGTCCCGATATTACCGTTAATTTATTGGGAAGTAACCTCAAGGATGAAGTGAAAGAATTAGCCAGTGATCAAGTGATTGTTACCGGTTATGTTCCCGAAGTAGAACCCTATTTTCAAAAGAGTCGTGTTTTTGTCGCACCCCTGCGATTTGGTGCGGGAATGAAGGGTAAAATAGGTCAAAGTCTTTCCCTAGGATTACCGACTATTACCACAAAAATTGGTGCCGAAGGTATGGGATTAATTGACCACCAAGATGTTTTAATTGCCGATACTGCCGAGGAATTTGCCCGCGCGGTGATCGAACTCTATGATAATAGGGAATTGTGGCAAAAACTCGCTGATAATTCCCTAGAAACTATTAAGAGATACCAACCCGCTACCGTGCAAAATAACCTACAAGCTTTGTTATCGAATCTAGGAATTATTGCTAAGGATATTTAACAAGAATAAAGCTCATTTCTCCCACAGGTCTATTCTATGTCACCGCAACCAAATAAACTCTAGAATACGCAATTTTGCAGAATTAAAAACCTATTGAGAGGCATTACTGATTTGATAAACGCCAACTTTTTCTAGAAGGAATTCCTGACTATAATGCCATAGTTTGCCTCGAAAAAGTTGACAAGACAATCTAAAAAACTTGGCAATTAATGCCCGTTTATTTCTGACTAACGACTGAATTATCATTTTTCCCTTTCCCCTTTTTCCTTTCCCCCTTTCCCCTTGAAAAAATATGCCAACTTATCCTGATATCTCCAGTCAAGCTTTTAAACATCCCCTAGATCAGCAAGCTGAACAGGCCTTAAGATCAGTTCCGGGGTTTGACTTATTAGCGAAAAGTTTTTCCGAATATCTCTATGAACGTCCCCAGCAAATTTTATTAATGGGCAATGATCTAAAAGTCGGCCCGCGTCAATACGCCACTTTATACGGTATATATCGCCAATGTCTGCGGGATTTAGATATGTTCCCAGAACCGAATCTTTATGTCAGTCAAAACCCTTTAGCGAATGCCTATTCTTTGGGTTCGGAACATCCCTACATTGTCCTTAATACTGCCCTTTTAGACCTTTTAGATGAAGAAGAGATTCGGGTAATTCTTGCCCACGAATTAGGTCATTTAAAATGCGATCATAGTATTTTAATTCAAATGTCTTTTTGGGTGATGGGGGCGGCTAATTTCCTTGGGGGCATCACCTTAGGACTAGGAAAAGCCATTACTACCGGTCTAGTTTATGCCTTTTATGAATGGCGAAGAAAAGCAGAATTATCAGCAGACAGAGCCGCTTTATTAGTTAGCGATGATTTAAATTTAGTCCTGAGAACTTTAATGAAATGTGCAGGAGGAAGTCAAAAATACCTGCATGAATGCAACTTAGAAGAATTTATTCGCCAAGGGGAAGCCTACCGACAATTAGACCAAGATAACTTAAACCAGATTTATAAATTTCTCATTTATAATGGCGGTAATGGTTCCTTTTTAACCCATCCTTTTTCCGTGGAAAGAGTGCATTATCTACAGGAATGGTTTAACTCGGAATCCTATCGTCAAATTCGCCGGGGAAACTATGCCAAAACAGGGGTAAAAAGCTCAATTAATGTTGATGCTCATGATAGCGAAAGCGAAAGATTGAGGCGACAAATAGCAGAACTACAAGCAGAAATTGAACGGGCAAAAAGACAAAAAAACCACGAATAACCTATACGAAGGCGGTCGGCGGTCGGCAGCTTTGTTCTCCCCACACCCTACTTCCCCCACACCCCACACCCTTTACTGATCACTGAAAATTCCCTCCTCTGTGTTTTGCCGATTTGGTGGGTACAATAGAGATATCGGAGACTGAGAATAGCAATTCTCCCTACGATTATCGATAAACACTTACCCCCACTCTCTCTTTTTTGTTCTATTGCCCATGCTCCAAGATACCCAATCCATTCGTTACTATCAAAGACTAACCGATGACATGGTGGATCTTTGGCACCGTGGCTCGCGTTTTGATGAGACCCGGCTATATGTAGAAGGCTATTTAGCCTGTTTACGCGATTCTAATTCCATAGAACCCTATCTAATTCATCGTCTCGAAGAAGAAATTTTTCGCTTTCTGCGAGATCCTTCTAATTTTGAATATCTCTCCCCCCAAACCCAAACCCAAACTGAAGCAGATTATGGCTATTATTGACCCCAGTTGGGGTTAGGGGAATTTAGCCATCAGTTCCGAAAAAAGAATCGGATTGACTGGCTAGAATAGCCTCAGGATTAGACCTCTTGCACACAGCAGAATTCAGGAGTCAGTCTCGATGAAAAAATTTTGGCGTTGCTGATTTGAGATATGAATCTTCTTTTGTGGTATTTTTAAAACCTAGACCCAAACTAACTTTTGGATGGGTGCAAGGTTGTCATTCATAC
The DNA here is from genome assembly GCF_020245885.1 of Microcystis sp. M165S2. Lineage (NCBI taxonomy): Bacteria > Bacillati > Cyanobacteriota > Cyanophyceae > Chroococcales > Microcystaceae > Microcystis > Microcystis sp. M165S2. The sequence continues at coordinate 22,377 of NZ_JADBTZ010000358.1, forward strand.
CTTGATTCAGCAACGCCCAAAAAACATTAAGCACTAGAACTCATCAATCTTGGATAGGGATCATAATGCAGCAATAAATATTCTTAAAAAAGGGTTGAAATATTTGGGAAATCATCTCAACGGTACTGTTGGGCAAACAGAAACCGACCCAAACGCCTTGGAAGAGTCCGGCCTCTGGGGTTTCAGTGGAGACATTGAGAATCTAAGCTGTCTCGTTGAACAAGGAATTTCTAACAGCGATGGGTCAAGAATCCCCCCTCACAGCGTAGCTTGACGGTGGGAGTATGTCAACTCTAGTCAATAGTCAATAAGCACTCTCAGAGCAAATCCGTTTTTAGTAATAGGATTAACTTCCAATCCCACTGTAAAAACCCGGTTATGGATTGTTTCTCGCCGCTCCGGCCCTCCGCTCCTCCCCTATACCTTTTAAACAGGATTTAGGATCAGAGGGGGGTAAGTAAGGATTGATGATATTCAATCCCCCCAGCTACGATCGAATTATCTTAATCTGTAAGGGGAAGTTGCCAAAAAGGAGACGATCGTGCGACGGGGAAGACATAAAATTTTTATCGGCATGGCCCCGGGGGTCGGGAAAACTTACAAGATGCTGGAGGAGGGGCATAGTCTCAGAAAGCAGGGAACCGACGTGGTGATCGGACTTCTCGAAACCCACGGCAGGAAAGAGACCGCCGAAAAAGCCGAGGGATTGGAAATCGTAGCGAGAAAAATCCTAGAGAAAGAGGGATTCACTCTCTCGGAAATGGATACGGAAGCGATTATCGCCCGCTCGCCGCAGCTGTGTCTCATCGATGAATTAGCCCACACGAACGCACCCGGTTCGGAGCGAGAGAAACGCTTTCAGGACGTGGAGATAATTTTATCCCGGGGAATCGATGTTTACTCTACCGTGAATATCCAGCATATCGAGAGTTTAAACGATCTGGTCGCCCGAATCACCGGGGTGGTGGTTCGGGAGAGAATACCCGATCGAATTTTGGAGGAAGCTGATGAAGTGATCGTGGTAGATGTTACTCCCGAAACCCTAGAGGAAAGATTATTAGCTGGAAAAATCTACGCTCCCGAAAAGATCCAACAATCTTTAAATAATTTCTTTCAACGGCGCAATTTAATCGCCCTACGGGAACTCGCCCTGCGCGAAGTGGCCGATACGGTAGAAGAAGAAGCGAGTAATTTGACCAAATTCATCGGTCAATCCTGTCCCGTTCACGAACGCGTATTAGTCTGTATTTCCACCTATCCAAACTCTTTACGATTATTACGTCGGGGAGCGAGAATAGCGGGGTATATGAACGCGGAATTTTTCGTGATTTTCGTCGATAACCCCGAGCGCTTTCTCACCAGAGAGGAGGCTTTACATATCGAAACCTGCGAACGTTTATGTCGGGAATTCGAGGGGAAATTCTTACGGATTAAAAGCTATCAGGTGGCGGAAGCGATCGCCGAGGTGGCCGAGCGCGAACGAATTACCCAGATCGTGATCGGGGAGAGCCTTCAATCGCGCTGGAAGCATTTAATCAAAGGTTCTTTCACCCAAAAACTCATACGCCTGATCTGGCAGAAAAATATCGATCTTCACATCATCGCCACCGAACCAAAAGTACCGATTAAAAATTCGCGAGCTAAGGGGACGAAAAGATAACCACCGCTCCGCTATTTACCAACGAAGTGCTGGTGAAAAAATTTTCGGCGTTGCTGAATCAAGGTATGAATGACAACCTTGCACCCATCCAAAAGTTAGTTTGGGTCTAGGTTTTAAAAATACCACAAAAGAAGATTCATATCTCAAATCAGCAACGCCGGTGAGTATCTTGTCGAAAAATGTAGCGGGGGCATTCATCCGACATTTTAGGTAATACCGCGCTGACGTAATTGGTCGATAAAAAATTCTTCTAGGGAAGCACGAGCTAAATTAAGACTAATCAAGCGAGCATCGATACTAGACAGGGCAGCCAGAAAAGCATCGGGTTCTCCCTGTAATTGTCCGTGCCAACAATGATCGCGCCAATGCAAACCGAGTATCCATTGCTGTAGTTGATCTTCCCTCCCACCTTGAACAATCACCTGATAGACATCAGCACGACCGAGAATTTGGTCGAGGGAACCAACACAGAGTAATTCTCCCCGGGCCAACAGGGCAATGCGATCGCAAATTTGTTCCACATCGGAGAGAATATGAGAGTTAAAAAAGATGGTTTTCCCCTGTTGTTTGAGGGATTGAATAATTTCCCGCACCTGATAGCGACCGATAGGATCCAGTCCCGACATCGGTTCATCGAGAAAGACTAATTCGGGATCATTGATTAATGCTTGGGCTATACCAATCCGTTGCATCATCCCCTTAGAATATTGACGCAATTGCTTTTTCTGGGCAGTTTTGCGGTCTAATCCCACTAAATCCAATAATTCAGGAATGCGTTTTTTCTGCACAGAAGCGGGAATTTCAAAAATGCTGGCGATTAATTGTAGGAATTCCCAGCCGGTGAGATAGTCGTAGTAGTAGGCATTTTCGGGAAGATAGCCGATGCGTTGCCTGACCGAGCGATCGCCAATTGGCTGACCGAGAATCAAGGCCCGTCCGGAAGTGGGTCGGACAATCCCCAAAAGGGTTTTTAAGAGCGTGGTTTTGCCCGCACCGTTCGGGCCTAATAATCCAAAGGTTTCGCCCTCATGGACAATTAAAGTGCAGTTTTTCAAGGATTCGATTTTTTTATCTAACCAGAATCCCGTCCGATAAGTTTTTTGTAAGTTTAACGTCTCTAGCACAGTTTGACGGCTGGTATTCGTCATTGTTTTGGAATCATCTCTCCTACACTTTGCTTTTATTATCCCCAAATTGTCAGCAGTAATGTCACGGCTATCAAAATAGCACGGTTTTGGAACCCAGAAAAATCCCAACCGGTCTTGAGAAGGGGTATCGGTGCAGTTCCGGGCTATCACAAGCTTTCTTCTCTGGCATTGGTGAGAATCGGCCGCTAAAATCTGTTAGAAAGGTAACTTTGACACTTGAGCGACAACTGGTACAATGGTGCGAACGCTTACGAAAACCAGACTCTGACACAAACACAGCATGAAACAACTCCTCAATTGCCTCAATTCGTTGACAGTGGCTAGTGTAGCCACTATCGCTTTGGCCTACCCTAGCATCGCTCAAGTTAATCTGTCTGTTTATCCCCATCCTTCCTCGTCGAACGAATCCATAGAATTATACGTTCCCCCTCCAGAAAGCAATAACACCAATAATACCTGTACTCAATTGATCGGGGCAAATATCGATAAAGTTATTAGTCAAGCTCCCAATCAGTGGGGTATATTAATCGAATCTATCGATCGCCAAACAGTTATTTATAGTCATAACGCCGATCGCTATTTTATCCCTGCTTCTAATACAAAGTTATTTACCACGGCTGCCGCTTTACAGGTGATGAACCCGGAAACGACAATTCAGAAAAAATCCCTGCGCGATTGGGTTAATATCACTAATCAGAGAAGTAATAATTTCTACGCTGAAACTCTTTTTCGCTTTATCGGCGGTTCTAAAAGTGTTACTGCCATCTTGGCACAATTGGGCATCAATCCCAGTGGTTTTCGTCTAGCCGATGGTTCGGGATTATCCCGCCATAATACCGCTACTCCCCGCTCGATCGTGGAAATTTTGCGGGTGATGTATTATTCTCCTAATCGAGACACTTTCTATGCTTCCTTACCGGTAGCGGGAATTAGTGGCACCCTGAGAAACCGAATGCGTCAGACGGCCGCTACTGGCACAGTTTACGCCAAAACTGGCACTCTTACTGGTGTGCGGGCCTTATCGGGCTATCTAGAACACCCCAACCAAGGACCGATGTTATTTAGCATTATCGTTAATAATCAACGGGTTTCTGGACAGTCCCTGGTGAAAGCGATCGATACTATTGTCCTACAGATGACCCAATCTCGTTCCTGTCAAGCTCAGTAGATCTCTGGCAAAAATCCCCCTGTCTCCCGACTCCTGACTTGAAAGAGGGTGTAGGGTGTAGGGTGTGGGGTGTAGGGAAGGAAACCTCTTTCATCTCTGGTGGTGAAAATTTTGGCGTTGCTGAATCAAGGTATGAATGACAACCTTGCACCCATCCAAAAGTTAGTTTGGGTGTAACCGTTCAGGGGGGTAGAAGAACGATCGCCAAAAAAGGGCATCAAAATCTGATAAACTAAGTGACATGGAAGAGAAGTGTGTCAATCATAAGGAGCGGCTCTCCCTGGAAGATTGGGAAAAAACCCCAACCAGTGTCAGGAAATTGGTGGAGGAGATGGTGCTGCAAATAGAACAACAGGATCAGAGGTTAAAGGAAGTCCTGACAGTTCAGGAACAGTTACTAGAAAAAATCAATTCTTCATCAAAAAATTCCTCATTACCCCCATCGAGTGACCCACCGGGATTAGGAAAAAAGCAGACCATACAGAAAAGCCGTAAAAAACGAGGTGGTCAACCGGGTCATAAAGGAAATAGTCGAGACTTATACCCCATAGAAGAATGTAGCGAAGTAATAGACCATCATCCACAAGCATGTGCCAATTGCTCCCGCTACCCTCACAGGAGAAGACATAAACCCCTATCGTCACCAGATAGTAGAAATTCCACCAATCAGTCCTATAGTCATTGAGCATCGTTTGCATCAATTGACCTGTACTGGATGTGGCACTAAGACTCGTGCAACATTACCAGAAGATGTGAACCCAAGTGGTTACGGAGTAAGAGTAGTAGCATTGGTGGCACTGCTAAGTGGAGTGTATCGCAATAGTCAAAGAATGGTACAAAGTGCCATGGCAGAAGTATTGGGAATTTCAATATCATTGGGAACCGTCAACAGACTGCGACTTGAAGCGAGTAATGCAGTGGCAAGCTGTGTCGATGAAGCAAAACTTTATATCCAAAGGGCAAACATTGTCGGAGCCGATGAAACCAGCTTTAATCAAGGAAATATTGATGGTTTTAACCCGAGCCAGAGAAAAGCTTGGCTGTGGGTTGCAGTCACACCCCTAGTCACATTTTTTGAAATTGCCCTCACCCGTTGTACTCAAGGGGCAAAGAATTTATTAGGTGAGAACTTCAGGGGAATTTTCAACTCTGACCGTCATGGTGCTTACAACTGGGTGGACTTAGAACGTCGGCAATTGTGTTGGGCTCACTTGAAACGAGAATTCATCAAAATTTCGGAACGACCTGGAGTCTCGGCAGAATTGGGAACGGCACTGGTTAAACAACAGGAGAAGTTGTTTGAACTTTGGCACCGAGTCCGTGATGGGACTTTATGTCGTAGGGATTTTGCCCAATTGGTCAAGGATATTCGTTCATCAATCAAGGCAACTTTAACTGAGGCTGATTCCTATTCCATCGGGACAAGGGAAAAAACCCCTCTAGCCAAAACAGTTCGCACTTGTCGTCAACTGCTCAAAGTTGAGTCGGCGATGTGGTTGTTTGTGACAACTGTTGGTGTCGAACCCACCAATAATGCAGCAGAAAGGGCGATTCGTCCGGCGGTGATCTGGAGACGTACTATAGCAGAGAGCGAGTTGGTTAGGACAAATGCCTTAAGGCTTTACTCACCGCATCCACGAGGTTTTCACTATCATTGATAATCTGACTAACATAGTTTTTCAATCTAGCCCAGAACTTTTCAATTTTGTTTAAATCTGGA
>NZ_JADBTZ010000359.1:0-7059 GCF_020245885.1 Microcystis sp. M165S2
GGTCGAGGGAATCAACAATAAACTTAAACTAATAAAACGAAGAGGCTATGGCTTTAGAAACTTTCGGAATTTTTGGGTTAGAAGTATGTTATCTTGGCATCTTGTCTGTTGATTTAGCATAAAGAGTAACGAAGAGCCGGCAAAACCAAGATTCCCTCTGTTTCCGAACAACTGCTGCACAAGCTCAAAACAGCAGTCGAAGAGAATAAAGAGCCTCAACCAATCACCCAAAAAATGATCACGCTCTGGAACGACAGTGCCGAGGTGAAAGCTTGGCTGGAAGAACGGGCACTGAATCATAAAAATAGCAGCGTTAGAAAGGCAATTGCTCAGGGTATTGCAGCGGTTGAACTTTCCGATCTTACCAGTTTAAAGATTTTAGTTAACAATTTGGGCGATCTCTACTACTGGCAAAATCGCTACGAAGAGGCGATCGCAATCTATCTCAAGCTGGATATTAGCACTACCTTGTCTTCTCAATTTAATTTATTGAATGCTTACACAGAACTCAAGCGATATGATGAGGCGATCGCCTATGGACAGCAGTGGATTGAGAAAGAATCGAAGAATCAATTTGCATACAATGCCCTGGGGGGTGCCTATCGAAAAGCGGGGCGCTACGATGAAGCCATTGCTGCCTGTAACCGTGCGATCGAGCTTGCAGGAAACTCGTCGTGGGTGCCGATCTTTCGCCTGCAAACATTGGGCTGTACTTATCACGATATGGGGCAATACGAATCAGCCATTGCGACCTATGAACGGGCGATCGCTATTGATTCTAAATCCCAATTCAACAGTAACACCCATAGTGGTTTAGGCATGGTACACCACGATCTTGGGCGTTATCAAGAGGCAATGGCAGCTTTTCAACAAGCGATGGTGATCGATGCTACCAATGGAAGACCGCATAATGATCTGGGATGCCTGTATCTTCAATTAGAGCAGTGGGAGAATGCGATCACATCCTTTCAGACGGCGATCGAACTTAATCCGAGATATTCACTGCCATACAGGAATCTTGGTATTCTCTTCTTATTACAAGGAGAGCTTGATCGTGCCGAGCCAAACTTCACTACTGCCCTCCAAATCAACCCCTACTACGGCAACGGAATTTTAAGTATGGGGTTACTCCAGGCACTGCGCGGAGATTTGACTGCCGCCAGAGCCACCTGGGAGCAAGGTTTGCAGCTTTACGGAGAATATGCTCAATTTGAGCGGATCTATCGTACTCTTTATACGGTTGCTCTCGGTCAAGCAGAACCAGGCATTGCCAATCTTCGGCGCATCCTCAAACAAGAAAAACCGCCCAGTGGCTTGTTGCACCAAGTCCTTGAAATTGCGCGACTTTTGCAGCGCTGTCCAGAACCAATTGATCGTATTTCACAACTGGTTGTTATGCTGGAATCGGGCATCCAACCCCGGTCTTCAAGCTGAAACCGAAGGAGGAGAACTGAAGATGTCTAGCGTTGCCATCGATCTGCCGACAGAAAAAATTGCTGATTTCTGCCAACGCTGGCAAGTGACCGAATTTGCCCTTTTCGGCTCTGTCCTGCGCGATGACTTTCGCCCCGACAGCGATATTGATATTATGGTGCAGTTTCACCCAGAGGCACACCCCACCTTCAGCAGCCTCGATCAGATGGAAGCAGAATTAAAAACTATGTTTGACCGAGACATTGATCTGATTACCCGCCAAGGTATTGAAACTAGCCGTAACTATTTACGTCGCCACGAAATTCTTTCCTCTGCCCAGGTGATTTATGCAACGGGATCTTCAATTCCTGCTTGATATACTGCAATCCGCAGAACTGATCATGACCTACACGGCTCAATGCTCAAAAGCTGAGTTCGTCGCCAATGTGCAGCTTCAAGATTCAGTCATTCGACGGCTATTGGTGATTGCCGAAGCAGCCAGACGAGTTTCCGAAACAACCCGCCAGACCTTTCCCAACATTGCTTGGCAAGAAATTAATGGAATGAGAAATCGGTTAGTACATGAATATGATGATGTCAACCTCAATATTGTATGGGATGTGGTTCAGGCTGAAATCCCGTCACTGATTGAAGACTTGCAGTTACAGATTCCACCTGAACCCTGAGAATAGTGCGATCGCTATCAGGGAGAATTTTCCACTTAATTCAAACTCGATTGGCAACCTGTCACCGAGCAAACCCGACGATGTTGGAATGATTCTGATAGCTGACGGCTAATAGCTAAGGGTTATCAATGCTAGGATAAAGGCTTGAGTAGAGAACGATCGAGCGAAAGCCATGTCATCGACAGAAGTAAAAACCCCGCCTCCAGACAGCCCCACTTCCCACTCCCCTATACCTTTTAAACAGAATTTAGTATAATTAACCCTGAATTGCTTTAGCTAATTGAACGTGAAGTTTATGACTGGCTTTAAAAGCCATGTAATGACCTGTGGGAATAGTTCCCAGTAAACTCAAATCACCAATTAAGTCCAATAATTTATGTCTTGCTGGCTCATTTTCAAACCGTAAAGGAGGATTTAACCATTGATTTTGATCGCAGACTAAAGCATTTTCTAAACTGCCTCCTTTAATTAAACCAGCCTTTTGTAAATATTCAATTTGATCGGCAAAACCGAAAGTACGGGCAGCTGCGATCGCTTGACTAAAACTTTCCTGCTCAGGACTCCAACTATACCATTGATTACCGATGGGTTTATAGGTAAAATCGATCCCGTAGGTAAAACGTAATTCAGGGGAAGGAATCGCCGCCACAAAAGCATCTCCTTCGTACAACCAAATCGGTTGAGAAATAGTTAAATCTGATGGAGAAAAAGAGTTATCTAAACCAGCATTTTCGATCGCTTCTACCCAGATTTTGGCCGAACCATCGAGGAGGGGAATTTCCGCACCATCCACCTCAATGCGAGCATCCTCTACCCCCAAAGCGGTTAAGGCCGCTAATAAATGCTCAACGGTTCTAACCTTGGCTTCTCCTTGTCCCAATTCCGTTGATAAAGTCGTTTGGTAAACCGAAGAAACTAGAGCGGGAATAATCGGTTGATTGGCTAAATCTCTGCGGACAAAATAACGTCCCTCCCCAGGATTTGCCCCACAGACGCACACCCGTGTTATCTCCCCCGAATGCAGGCCAATTCCCGATAATTCAAATTGTTTAGCGATAGTAGAAACCATAATTATTAAGTAATAAAGCTTTGATCAGTGAACAACAAAAAGAACTAAATTTATCGATAACTGATCACTGATAACTGATTAGAATCGTTCCCCGATACCGAAATGGAGACGAGAACCACCATCGACATTAAAACCGTAGTCAACCCGAATTTGGCCGACGGGAGATTGTACCCGAACACCTAAACCGTAACCGAGACCGGTACCGGGTAAACCCCGGACAATCCCGGGTTGACCGGGGACATCCCCTTGGGAACCAATAGTAGTGCCGAAATCGACAAATAACGCCCCCCCAATAATTGCTACTATGGGAAAACGATATTCGGCCGTCGCTTGGAAATAACTGCGACCGCTACCCACTTCTCCCTCGGCGTAACCCCGTACAGAGTTACTACCCCCAACGATAAAAGCATCGTAGGGGGGTAAATCGCCTAATACTGTCCCTGCTTGCACATTAAAAGCGAGGGATTGCTGACCTTTAAAAATATCGGTTTCAAAGAGATTAAAGGAATTAATAAACCGAACGGGGATAAAGTAACTGTAACTACCCCGAACACGAGTGCCGAAAATACTGCCAGAACCGACCGGAATAGTTTGTTCTAAACCTAGACGCAGGAAAGAACCACTGGTGGGCTGCAGGGGATTATCGCGAAAATCTCGAATAGCGCCAATATTTAGAGAAAGTATATCATCGATCCCAGAGGAACTAAAAGCCAGTTGTTGACTGCCAAAACCATTGAGAGGTGCAGAGAGGGGGGAGATGTCACCATTGGCATTTTGCACCTGTACCTGTTGATAGTTAAAGCCTAGGGAAACCACCCATTTTGGTTTCGTAAACACATCGGGGGCCAAAGGACGGACAAAAGTAATACCGCCACCCGTCCGGACGATACGGGGACTATCATTATCGTTAAGCGTCCGAATCGAGGAATTTTCCCCATCATAAACCAGAGAAATCGACTGTCGCCGGAAAACGTTCACCGTGTAGGAAGTGCGGAAATTATCCTTGGCAATCCAAGGATCGGAAAAATTCAGATCAAATAAAAATTCCCGTTCCCCTAACTGGACTTCTGCCCCTAAAGTTTGGTTATTACCGCCAAAATTGCGCTGTTGATAGCTAACAGTCCCGAATAAGCCCGCATTCGAGCTAATACCACCCCCAGCGGCCAGGGAACCGGTATTACCTTCCACCACATCGACGTTAACAATCACCTCCCTTGGGTCGCTGCCGGGAGAAAAAGACAGACGCACATCCTCGAATAAACCGAGACCGAAAACACGCTGTAAATCCTGTTGGGCCGTATTGCGGTTAAAAATATCCCCCGCTTTTAGGCGCATTTCCCTAGTAATGATAAATTCTCTAGTTTTACCCTTGACCGGTTCCTGTTCGACGTTAAAGTAGCGTACTTGAATTTTTTCGATTAAACCTTCGGAAATGACCAGAATCACCCTACCATCGGGAGTGACTTGCGGCGCACCGATTACCTGGGCCAGATCATAGCCGTTTTTGCTGTACCAGTCATTGATTTTTTTTACCCCCGCCTGTAATTCCCGCAAATTCAGGGTTTTGCCGTATTGACTAGCGAAAATTTCCTCGACCACCCCGGCAGGTAAAATCGATTTGTCCATGGTTTCCGGGGCAATTTGAATCTGTACGCCCTGAAAAACGGGGTTAGGTTGCACCTCAAAGGTGACTCGCACCCCTAGGGGCGTATCTTGCGGAACTGCCCGCACATCGGCAAAAAAGCCCGTGGCAAAAACGGCGTTAATATCTTCTTGCAGTTGCGATCGAGTCGTGCTTCGTCCTGGTCGGGTGCGAATGGTATTATAAACTAGATTTTCTAATTCTCGATCGGCCCCCTGTACTACCACTTCGGCCACCAAAACTCGCGACTCCTCCGCCGCCACCGGTGGGGCTGTTGTCGGAGTTTCTGCGGGGCTTGGGGTTTCCGTCGGGGTTTCCGGCGGTGCTGCCACGGGTGGCGTAGTTTCTCCCGTCGCAGGAGGAGACTGTACTATCTGCTCGACGCGGGGAAAAACCGTTTCTTGCGGTTCTTCTTCGGCCATTACCGTCCCGTGAAATAATCCGAAAATAGCCAGCAGCAGGGCCAGCGAGGAATATCGCCCCGAAAAATTGAGATTTTTAAGCACTTCCACACACCCATTAACACCATTATGGTTTTGTTTGTTTTCTCTGCCCGAGAAATTTAACGAACGTTAAAACTCTAGCAGATTGCTTACTCTCAGTAAATCCCAGCTTGACCGGTGACTAAAGAGATACTGCATCAGGTCTGATATTGGTCAGCCGTCAGCATTAAGTTTTTATCTTGCCATATCTTAGCTTTTTCCGGTTTGGCTCTATCCCAATTCACCCTCTAGAATTATTGCCACCTCGGTGGGCGCACAATTAATTACATATCTTCCTAACTCACCAAAATTAAAAACAATTAAGTTTATTCTCCTGGGAATCCCCCACCTTTTTACACCAGCGCAGATGTCAACGTCTTATTTGTAATAACTGTACCAGTTGCGAGACCTGTTGGCGATTAAACATTTGCAGCAGGGTACTAGCTACTAATTCCGGTTCTAGGGTGATCAGGATTTGTGGTAATTTGGCGGTGGCTAATAACTGCAATTCTTGACTGACGGTGATTTCTTCCCCGCAACCCCATTCCAATAAATCACTAGCTTGTTTTAATTCTTTAATAATAACCGGGGCGAGAGTGCGGTAGGAATGTTTGGGGTTAGCCAGGGCTGATTGGGCATTTTTAACTAAATATTGCCACTTTTGCTGTTCTGAAGCCAATTGAGACAGAGATAAATTTAATTTTTGTAATTGCTGACGGGAAGCACTGGTTTCTTCCTGTTTGAACAGTTGTAACATCTGTTTGAGGATATCTCTGACGCTGATGGAAATAGAAGAGGTTGCTGCAATCGCTGGGGTAGATTTTTTTTGGTCGAGAAGATAGTTAAGATGGGACTGTAATTCGGCAAAAGTCGGTTCACCTTTTTTAACGATAGCGTTAGCTTCCTCGGCTTGCAAACCTAATGGACCGGGCAGCTTATCGATCAATATCTGAAGCAGATCATAACCCTTGAGGAACAAAGATTCTAATTTTTGATCCACTTGTATGGGATTTTCTTTCAGTATTTTGAAAGCATCCTCAAGACGGTGAGCAGTTTTTTGGATACTGCTATAACCTAACATGGCCGCCCCCCCCTTGATGGAATGGGCGGCACGAAACATCTCGTTCATCTGTTCAGTATTGTTCACGAGATTGCCTAAGTCTAAAATCCCCTGTTCCAAAGTTTCCAGGTGTTCTTTTGCTTCTTCGATGAAATAGCCGAGAATTTTCTGTGCGTTAGCGGAGTCCAAGGTCTTATTCCCCCTTATCACGATGCTGTCTAGTCCTAGATTGCCCAGTTTTTCAGGAAATATATCAGTTATGGGGCAATGGCTAGGAAAACTGGCCCAGACGGACACAAGCTAAGTTCAAAATCAACGGCCACAAAGGTTCTCAGCTTCTCTTGCTCAAAATAGATCGATACAACGGCAGGCAAAAAGCTAAGGAAAGAATCGGGGATGGGAGCAAGCTGACTAGAAATTATTATTGATCAGAGGGAACTGAGTTGTTGACTATCTAATGATTACCCCAAAATCGACCCGGCGATCGAGAGGTACTGAATAAAAAATTAAATTGCGGAAGATACCTAGTACAAGCAAACTAGAAAGTCAGCACCAGCAGTTCTAATCAAGGGACTAGCCAAAACCCCTAAAGGCTGAAAGGCTGACGTAGCAAGGGATAGAAAAAAGATCAAAAAATTTTGCCAAAAGGGGTTGACAAACTTAGGGAAGTTAGATACATTGGTAAATGCGCGGTTGAAGCGAAGCGA
>NZ_JADBTZ010000036.1:0-28783 GCF_020245885.1 Microcystis sp. M165S2
ATTCATTGTCTTGCTAAGTTTCATCAATTAAGACATATCTAACTTAATTTTAACGCAAAATCAACCCAACAAACTGCCCTTATCTCAATCTTTTAAATTATAGACAACAAATAAGGTGCATTAACAAAGTATAATGCACCCGATCAGAAAAGCGATCGCACTAATTAATTATATGGGATTTTCTTGAGCATTATCAGCTATTGCAAGACTTATCGCTCGTTTTTCTTCTTCATTTAACTTATGTACAGTAATATTGGGCTTGACTCGTCGTTTCTTAACAGCATCTAACGCATCTGAAAGATCCCGATAACCTATTGTACTACCGTTATTCATGGCAACTTTTAAGGCCGAATCAATAATCGCATTACGTATATCCCTGCCACAGACTTCATCTATTTCAGCAAGCTTCTCGGTAGATACATCCTCTAGAAGTGGCAAATTTTTTGGCAGAAGTTTCTGCCAGATGAGGTTTCTACAAATTTGATCTGGCATTGGAAAAAATATATTACGAACCCTAGTCTCAAATGCAGGATCATAGTTTTCAACTAGATTGGTGGCAAAAACGACAATTCCTCGAAATCTCTCTAGTGAAATTAGTAACTGACTGCGCATAGAGTTTATTGCCTGTTCGGATCCTTGAGTTACGTTAGTCAATCTTTTAGAGAGCAAGGAATCTGATTCATCAATGAAAAGGACGGCATTGTCGCGTTCAGCCGCATAAAAAAGGGCTTCAACGTTTTTAGGACCCTCCCCATGATACATACTCTCAATCTGAGCATAACTGACCAGTAAAATATTTCTCTCTAAGTAAGAAGCTACTGCGTGCGCAGCCAAAGTTTTTCCTGTGCCGGGTGAACCGTAGAAATTAAGTGCAGAATAAGGGAAGGGTTGTATATTTCTTAATCCCCACTCATCAAATACTAATTTTTCAAGGACTGAAATTTTACTAGCTATTAGTAATTCTTCCTTAACTGATTCAGGAACGACTAATTGTTCCATTGAAAAATTCGGCTTTTGGCTACGATACTGCTCCGCTCTTTCCTCTAGGGAAATAGAATTTGCTTTACTGACAGACGCTTTGTTACTATTTTTGCTCAGATTTTTGACGGAGTTTAAATCTACACTTGAGGAAACAATTAAAGGTAAATTTTCTTTTCCGATTTTTTCTAAATAGCTTTGCCAAGCTGCATATATTCTGGTTTTGAAAACAAGAAAATCTTTTTCACTTTCTGTGGTGGTTGGTATATCCTGAAATATAATTTCGTCTTCCATGTTGTTTGCTTAAATTTTTGTATTGACAATAAAAAGTAGTCCTTGATAATTTTCGATTAACTTTAGGCAGGACTACCCTCATCTATAAAGTATTACACGGTTGCAATTAACTGTTACTCAGCCTTACCTAAATCGTGACATAAACTACATCCTCGTCTTCAAGTTCATTTGATATTGAGTTACTTTCAACGAGTAAAGCCTCCTTTGTTGACTTGTTGTACACAAATCTCTTGTGCTTCTTGCTACCCTTTTGCTTAGCAATTTTTTCTAATTCCGAACTAGCTTCAGGCGCAATTATGAGAACTTCATCATCAAGGTCATCCCAATAATCAGAGATGATCTCCATAACAGTAGCAATACTGATAATAGCCAAGGCTACTGCGGCTGCTCCAAACAAGAAACCCAATAGTACAAACTCTAATCCACCTAACAACATAGTAAACACTCCTTACTTATTTTTGTGGTAAATCAATCACAACACTATCATCGTTTCCAAAGATGTCATCTAATTCCTCATCAAGTTTTTTCGCACTGACTTTTCTACCTAAATAACCTCTTTTTTTGGGTACAATTTTTTCCTTATTGTCTATAAAAACCTGAGTTATCACCAATCCTTTAGATGAACGCTCAAGTTTGAGCAAGGTTGACTTTACAGTAGGATATTTCAACTTTATGTCAATAGCGTACTCCAAAGCCTCAACATAAGTGAATACACTATGATCAGAAGCAAGTTCCCCTTCTCTCAAGGTATCTAAAAGTCCGTATATCGGTTCTTTTGCTATACTTTTAACAAAATCTTTGAATCTTTCCAAATTTTCAGCTATTTTTTCAAATTTAGGCTCATTATCTGACATCATAATCAAATCTCCAGATGTGAACGATGACAATAAGGTATAAAGGTATAAGTATTACCTAACCCCCCGAATACTTGATACCAACTTGACTTAAAATCTGAACCACTTTACTCGCGTCATAACTGGGTACTTCTATCTGATCCCCTGAAATTGAGGCATTTGAACCCAATGAACCGACGATTTTTGCCTTAGCTTCTGATTTTTTAGAATCGAGCGCATATTTGTCTAAAACGAACTTCGTCATAAAATACCTGCGTTAAACTGAGACATAAGCAATAATACTTAGAACTAGCGTCGCTGAGTTAGATGTGGTTAGTTTTAGGTCTGTTTTGCTTAACTACATTCCATCATGCCAAACGCTTCCAAAAAGTGACAATCCCTAAACATCGGATTTTATCGGGAGTTTTGTCGGGTAAATTTTTCTGAAAATTGGAAAAAGTGGGATTTAGTTGGGCTATAATACCCAAAAGTCTTTTGCTGTGTCGATTGTATGAATATCACGGAAGTCTTACAACTGATTGACGAACGCCTTATTGAGCGAGATAAAAAGCCGCTAAATACTATCCAGAAGGCTATTTTTGAAGGGAGTTGGCAAGGACAGAGTTATCAAGAAATAGGTAACGAATATCACCGCAGTGAGACTCATATTAGAGAGGAAGGCGCTAAATTATGGAAGCTTTTATCGGATGCTTTTGGGGAAGAAATAAGAAAATCTAATTTTCGTTCTGTCTTAGAAAGAGTGTATATTAAATCATTAAAAAATTCTAATATTTATAGCATTAATGGCAATAATAATAATCTTTGTACTACGGAAAATACAAGATTGTCTAACGAAAATGACTTAAATAGTAATAATAACTCTCAATCTGAATCAATCTATCATGATCTAACCCTTGCTCCTCAAATTATTGACTTTTATAATAGAGAAAACGAACTGGCAACAGTCTCGAACTGGGTGTTTAAGCAAAATACTCGCTTAATTGCCGTTTTGGGATTATGGGGAATAGGAAAAACCACCCTAGTTAAACGATTTATTGATCTCAATTTAGAACAATTTGAAGTGGTGATTTGGAAAAGTTTAAAATTTCCCAAGTCTTTAGATTTATGGCTAAATGATTTATTGAATACTTGCCAAAAAGAACTGAAAGAAAGCACCGATAACAAAATCCAGCAATTGTTAGAAGTTCTAACCGATTATCAATGTTTAATCGTCTTAGATGATTTTCAAAATATTTTTGCTGTTGGTCAAATGGCGGGTAATTATCAATCTGAATATAGCAGTTATCAACATTTTTTAAAACTGATTGCAGAAATCCAACACCAGAGTCATTTTATTCTCATTAGTCAAGAAAAATCCGCAGAAATGAACTATATTAATCAGGAAAATTCTCCTACTCAATGCTTAGAATTATCAGGATTTGAAGCCATTGATTTTCTGAAAAATAAAGGTTTACAAGATGGGAAAAGATGGTTAGAATTAATTCAATTATACGAAGGTAATCCTTTTTATTTAACCGATATTGCCGTTTTGATTAAAGATGTTTTTGATGGCAAGGTTAACGATTTTTTGGCAGAAAATAGCTTAGTTATTACAAAAAAAATGCAGTCTCATTTAAAACAAATTTTTGGTCGCTGTTCTCCCCTTGCTCAACAAATCGCCTTAGAATTAAGTAAAGTTGATCAACCTTTATCTAGAGAGGAGTTAAAAAATAACCTAGATTTATCTGTCAGTGATTTAATCAATGGTTTACAATCCTTGCAACAACGTTATTTAATTCAAAGGGAGCAAAACCGATTTCAATTATCATCTATTTTTAAAGAGTATGTCAAAAGCGATCGCTCTTAATTTTTTTGATTAAGTTAGCTCTGAACTTCCCCCCATACACATCTACTAGAATAGCCAAAAAACCCTTATCCATCAATGGATACACCCATTAACTTTTCTGAATGTACCCATGTTGATTGTAATACCTCTTAAAGAAGATCGAGTCAAAAAAAGAACCCTTCCAACCTCTCAAACTGATTGGTAACGATTAGAGGCAATCAGCGATATTGATAGCGATGTGTGAGATTATTCTTGAGATAATAAATAGCTGGTTATAATTAAATTAAAAATGGATTTTAGGTTCGATCCCCCCTGCCCCCCTTGATAAGGGGGGTGCCGATAGGCGGGGGGATCCCCCTTAATAAGGGGGGCATCTGATAATTTTTAACGCCTACCTACTTATAAAGTCGATGTCTGATAAGTGATAACTGATAACTGAATTTAACTTCTTAAAGAAACTTGGAACTGTTTAACTAAAGCTTCTCGCACTTTTGTCATTAAGGGTTCCACATCTTCATCGGTTAAAGTTCGATCGCTGGCACGATAGACTAAACTAAAGGCCAAACTACAATGATTTTCTGGCACATTCTGCCCCTGATAGCGATCGAATAATTCGACTTTTTCTAAGAGATTACCTCCAGCATTTTTGATAGTTTTTGTCAATCTATCTACGGGTATATCTGTGGAAACAAAGAAGGCGATATCTCGTGCCGCTCCCGGATAGGTAGAATAGACCTGTAAACGCGGGGTAATTTTGGCACTATCGCTAAGAGTTGCTAACAGGATCGGGAACTGGATTTCAAAGGCATAAACTGCCTCAATTAATCCCTTTTGCTGACGCAATTGCGGGTGTAGTTGACCGAATATACCTAGGCGTTGTTTACCAATCCATAAAGATGCTGTTCGTCCGGGATGAAAACGCGCATCTTCGGCATATTTTTCGTAGCTTACTGTCAGCGAAAGGCGATCGAATACTGCTTCTAAAATGCCTTTTGCTTCATACCAGGTCATGGCTACCTCTTTACCCGATCGCAGCCAACGTCCGGCCGGGAAGAAATCACCGCCGAAAATACCGGCAATTGCATCGTATTCGTTGATATTATCCGATTCTAAGCGGAAAACTCGCCCGATCTCGAAGCCATTTAAGGAACCGTTACCCTGAGACTGATTATACTCAAACGCTTCGATTAAACCGTCGAGGAGATTAGTCCGCAAAGCAGAATACTCGACAAAAAGGGGATTAGCGAGGACAACTTCCGCTAATTCTGGTTTAACTAGGGAATACTGGACTAATTCCGTCAAACCGACTGCTCGAAAAGCTTCCCGCAGCCGACGCTGGATAGTTTCCTCAAAGGATAATCCTCCGGCTGCGGTTTTTGCCGGCAAAGTATCGACAAAGCGATCGTATCCGTACAGTCGCGCCACTTCTTCAATTAAGTCAATTTCTCGTTCTAAATCCCGATAACGGTAGTCTGGCACTGTCACAGTCCACAGAACAGGGTTTTTTGAGGTTAACTGCAATTCACAGCCCAAATTGCCTAAAATCCGTTCCACATCTTCGGCGAGAATTTCACCGATCGCACCATTATCTAGGGTAACTTGACCCAGTATTTGCTGTAAACGTTGTAAACGCAATTCGATCGAACGACTGGACTGATCAGCGCGATAATCAGCTTTAACCTGACTGCTGACAGTTCCCCCAGCTAACTCTAGAATCAAATCGATCGCCCTTTGACAAGCATATTCCAAAGCGGCGGGATTAACACCGCGTTCATAGCGTCCGGAAGATTCGCTGCGTAAACCCTGCGCTTTTGAGGAACGACGGATGGCGATCGGATCGAATAAAGCCGACTCTAGCACAAGATTAACGGTTTCCTCGTTAACTTCCGTATCTTGACCTCCCATCACTCCCGCTAAAGCTACAGGCTTATTATTGGCAGTAATTAATAAATTAAGCTCTTTTAAGCTTCTTTCCTGACCATCAAGGCTAATAATTTTTTCCCCTTCCTCGGCAAAACGTACCCCAATAGTAACGGATTTACCTCCGGCAAAACTCTGTAAACGATCGCGATCGAAAGTGTGTAAGGGTTGTCCCCACTCCAAGAGGACATAATTAGTAATATCGACCACATTATTGATCGATCGCAGTCCGGCAGCCTGTAAACGCTGTTGCAACCATAGCGGAGATGGGCTAATTTTTACCCCCTCGATCACCGTACCAATATAAGCAGGACAAGCTTTATTTTCGGTTATTTCCAGAGATAAATCTTTTTTAGGGGAAAATTCCCCTAATTTCACTTTTGGTAGGCTTAATTCTCCTCCTGTCAAAGCCGCCACTTCTCGCGCGACTCCGATCATACTCAAAGCATCGGCGCGGTTAGCGGTGGGAGAAATATCTAAAATCACCTCATCAAGTCCTAAGAGGGGACGAACATCTGTACCTAAAGGGAGATTTTCCGGGCTAAAAATGTGGATTCCTTCAGAATCTTTAGTTAATCCTAATTCCGCGAGGGAACAGATCATCCCTTCCGATTTTACCCCCCGCAATTTAGCCGGTTTAATCGTTAAATTGATTTTGGGTAAATAGGTTCCCAAAGTAGCCACGGGAACTAGAATATCAGCCCTAGCATTGGGCGCGCCACAGACAATTGTACTAGGGTTTGACTGACCGATATCCACCTGACAGACACTTAATTTATCTGCGTTGGGATGAGGTTGGCGATCGATAATTTTACCAATAACCACACCCTTTGCCCATTCTCGGCGATCCTCGATCTCTTCCACTTCTATTCCCGCAATTGTCAATAATTCGGCTAATTCTTGGGGAGATTGGGCGACTTTGACTAATTCTCGTAACCAGTTGATCGAAATCCGCATCGTTAATTCTTGCTTGCCGTTGGTTCTTAACTATTGTAAACCGTGGGTAGTCAATGATTTAGGGTTGACAGCAGGAAAGATCGCTTTCAGGTTTGCTGGGGATACTCATTTTTAAAAGTTGCCTTCAGCCAATTGTTATTATAGACTATAAGTTACATGGAGTAAGAAAATCGATGAGGAAAGCAATCAGTCTATTTGCCTGTGGTGGAATTGGAGATATGGCTCTTCGCTCTGGGGGATTTGAAGTTGTAGTGGCGAATGAATTATTGAAAGATCGTGCAGAAGTATTTAAATTTAACCACCCAGAATCATTAATGATTATTGGAGATATATGGGATAAAAAAAATGAGATAGTTGCAGAAACAAAGCAGCGACTCTCTGGA
This sequence comes from Microcystis sp. M165S2, assembly GCF_020245885.1. NCBI lineage: Bacteria > Bacillati > Cyanobacteriota > Cyanophyceae > Chroococcales > Microcystaceae > Microcystis > Microcystis sp. M165S2. Next base: position 7,212 of record NZ_JADBTZ010000036.1, read on the forward strand.
CAAAATTTAGACATTGTTTTTGCGACTCCTCCCTGCCAAGGTATGTCTAAAAATGGCAGAGGTAAGCTGCTTAATTCTATTCGTAAAGGCTCAAAAAATGAAATCGACCAGAGAAATTTATTAATCATTCCCACCCTAGAAGTTTTTCTGGCTAGTGGAGCAGAAACACTGGTCATGGAAAATGTGCCAGAAATGCAAAATACTTATATACCCTTTCCCGAGAAAGACGATTATTTAGTAAATATTTTATATTATATAAAACAGCGTATCGGTGATAAGTTTTTCAGTTCGATTAGCATTATAGATTTTGCTGATTATGGAGTCCCGCAGAATCGTCAACGACTTATTTCAATATTTACTAAAAATGAGAAACTGAAGAATTATTTAAAAAAGAACAATTCTCTTTTTCCTAAACCAACTCATAGTAAAGAAGGATTAGAACTTCCTAGATGGAAAACTGTTCGAGACGCAATATATCATTTACCACCGCTTGACTCTCAACGAACAGAAACTGCTAAATCCGATGATATACCATATCACTATGTACCCCTATTAGATGAAGAAAAATATTTTTGGATCAGTAATACACCAGAAGAAAAAAGTTCATTTGATAATCAATGTATTAACCCTGTTTGTAGATATAATGGTAATCCAACACACAGCGCACGCAAAAATAATGAAGGAATTAATAGAGCTAGTACAGAAACCCCCCTTTACTGCCTTAAATGTGGACACATTCTTCCTCGTCCATGGGTTAAAGAAGATGGAAAATACAGGTTGATGAAAGGTTATACCAGTGCCTATAAAAGAATGAGTTGGGACGCACCAGCCAGTACAATTACACGAAATCTCTCCTATGCTTGTAGTGACAATAAACTACATCCTATTCAAAATAGAGTATTATCTCTGTATGAAGCAATGATTCTTCATACAATTACCGAATACCCATTTTCATGGAAACGGGCAGATGACAAAAGAGTTAGTGATAAACTAATTAGAGAGTTAATTGGCGAAAGTATCCCACCTGCTGGATTACAAAAAATATTTGATCATTTAGTATCCATCCTCAATGATGATTGTTCTCTTGAGGAGCAAATCAAGGAAAAATATGAGCAGCTCTGTCTATTTTGAAATTAAATTGTCTTTGTTATATTTGTTGACAAAATTAATATATCTATCGTCATTCTTGATCATAATCCAGTTTTTATACATTTTCTTAACGCCTTGTCGTGACATAATTGAGACGCTAGTTGTTCTTCCACCGCCTTCTTTTGGCTGAACAATTTTCCCCCAATCATTGTCAGTTAAGTTGTTGCCAAAAAATACAGCAACTATTTGAGGTATAGTCTTCTCAAAATCCCAGAGAATGCCAATAAGATTGTTAGTTTCTCTATGGTGAGCCTTCCAATCATAGCTTTTCATTACCTCGATTCTTGTGTCTCCCATATCGGGTTTTTCTTTTCCAGTCTTCTTTAATTCTCTTGGTGTAGGAACACTGCCACAAGTGGCTTTAACCTCTACTCCCCCATTAGCAAATGGACTAAATGGAGACTTATCTCGCATTCGTCTTTCTTGGGAAAGTTGTTCAAAAAAAACTTTGCCATTTTTATCCATTAACAGCAAATCTGGATAGCCGTCTTGATGCGGATTGTTGATAAATAATCCCTGGGATTTATTGGCAAATTCTATGGCAAATAGCTCACCAATAAATGCGGAAAGATTCCTCATACCTAGAATTCTAAATATATCTACTGGTATATCTTGGACGATTTTTTTAACAACAGAATGACATTCAACTAATGAATGCTCAAATATGACTTTATCGATAGTTATTTTCTGACCTTGTTTTGAGAAAAAGCTGGTATCAGAATGTTTATTTATGATATAACTCATTAATTTCTTCCGCAACAGTATTGACAAAAGTAACAATATCCATGTCCAGAGCTGAAATAATTTGTTCTAAGGAGTCTAAAGTAATGTTTCTTACTCCCCTTTCAACTCCAGATATGTAGGTTCTGTCAAGATTAGCCCTATACCCTAAAGCTTCTTGACTCAGATTACGTTTCTTCCGCAATTTTCTTACAGTCACAGCAACAGCAGTGACTAGCTTTCCTGCCATATATAAACTACCAAAGAAGATATTGAAATTCTCTACAGTCCATTTTCCTTCTATGATGACTATTAATCTACGGACTATAAGTCACAAAAGCTGATTCTGAATAAACCTATATTCGGGAGCGGCAAAAACTCTGATTTTGTGTTTGACTAAAAATGTATCCTAAAGATTGCCATCCCGTTGCGATTCTATCCGTGCCTTACTATTCCCAATATCCCGACGCTTTTACTCCCAGTTATCTGAGCGAACTACAAGGACAGATTCTCGCTTGTCCCCACTTCACAGTTAACAATTTAAATCGAGATTTCGTTAAAACCAAAGGCTTTTCCATCGCTTTTCGACGCACACAAATCAGCGCAGTAGAACGAATTTTTCCCTATTTTAAACCCTATCTTGATCGCAGTTTACAAGCTGACTGCAACGCTTTTTATCTTAATCCCTTACTCCTACAAACCGGTTCACGCGTCGATCCCCATATCGATCGCTCCCTGCGATCCTATTGTAAAACGATCGATCCTCCGCTCCTAGTTAGCGTCCTTTATGTGCAGGTTCCTAAAGATATTCAAGGGGGGGAACTGGTACTAGCAACAGGCAATCGTTCCGTGGCCCAGATTCGTCCTCGTACTAACACCCTGATCCTCTTTCAAGGAGATCTCACCCATTCAGTTAATCCCGTTAGCTGTTCTGGTATTCGTCTGAGTCTTGTCTGCGAACAATATCGTTTAGATGCCGAAGAATTGCGCGAGATTCCCGAAATGCAGATAGAATCGCGAACCATGAAACCAGAAAAGAAAAAAAAGAAAGATCGGGTCGTTGCCCTACAATAAAAGGGCATTTTTGTAAAGATATTCTAGATGGTGATGCGCGAACCGATCGTCGAATTAAGGGGAGTAACCAAAGCTTTCGGCAAGAAAGTGATCTTAAATAACGTCGATCTAAAAGTGTACGAAGGAGAAGCGATCGGTGTGATCGGTCCATCTGGTACGGGAAAATCGACGATTTTGCGCCTAGTCGCCGGATTACTGGCCCCTGATCGGGGAGAAGTGTACATATACGGCACAAAACGGCAGAGAACCGTAGAACAAGGGGAAGATCCCCTCGGTGTTGGTCTAGTTTTCCAACAATCAGCCCTTTTTGACTCCCTCACTGTTGGGGAAAATGTCGGTTTTGCCCTCTATCGCCACTCAAAGCTAAAACGAGCCGAAATCCGGGATTTAGTGGAAGAAAAACTGGATTTAGTGGGAATGTCCGGTTCCTACGACCTCTATCCAGCTGAAATATCCGGAGGGATGCGAAAACGCGTCAGTTTAGCCAGAGCAATTATCAGCGATCCCTCGATCGCCGCCGATCGACCGAACATTCTCCTTTACGATGAACCTACTGCCGGACTCGATCCCGTCGCTTCTACCCGCATCCAGACGGTAATTATGGAACTTCTCAAAGTCAAAAAAGCCTGTGGGGCCCATCTCATTGTCACCCACGTCCACAGCACCATCGAAAATACCACCGATCGCATCGTTTTTCTCTATAAAGGTCAATTTCAATGGGTTGGACCGACTCAAGAGGCTTATCACTCCGAAATCCCCGTACTCAAGCAATTTTTTACCGGCAGTATCGACGGACCAATTCAGTGATCAGTAAACAGTAAACAGTAATCAGTGAACTGATAACTCGCATCTGATCACTAATCACTGATCGCTGAAATCCCCCGATTTCTCCTGTAAGATACTTTTTAGAGATGAGGAGTAATTATTTATGGAAGCTGGCGGTTCACAACAGGGGATTTCCCCAACTCTGCGGCAAAGTGGTATCGGTTTAATGTTACTGGCATCGGGGGGAATATTAATCTGGTTTATCGCCTGGTTAAGTAATTTTAGCTTCGGGGGACGCAGTTATCGAGTCACCTTCCTTTTTCCTAATGTGGGTGGCATGATGGTGGGAACCCGCGTCGGTTATCGGGGAGTGAGAATCGGGCAAGTGACGGCAATTACCCCAGAACCGGAGGGAGTCGCCGTAGAAGTGGAGATTTCGCCCGCAGATCGCCTAATTCCCAGTAATTCCCTCATCGAAGCCATTCAATCCGGTTTAGTCGGTGAAACCACGATCGATATTACTCCCCTGCAAGCTTTACCCGTCGGTGGTGTCAAAGAACCCCCTTTGAGTCCTAACTGCAATGGGGAAGTGATTATCTGTAACGGTTCCCGTTTACAAGGGCAATCGGCGCTAAATGTCAATACCTTGATCAGATCTTTACTGAGAATTTCTAATCTAGTTAGTGATCCCGATATGGTGGCCGGATTTCGTTCCTTTACCCAACGCGCTGCTAATGCCTTGGGGGGACTCGATCGCTTTAGTGGTGAGGCAACCACCGCTTTAAGCGAGGTTCGTCGCAGCGGTACTCTAGGTAAACTTAATTCGGGGATGAGATCCCTAGAATCCTTACCCCAAGTATCCGGTTCCCTCGATCGCCTTTCTAGTGATCTTTCCGGTGTCGGGGGATTGAGTCAGGAAGCGACTACTTTACTGAGAAGTTTACAGGGAAGTGGCGGCCTGAGAAATTTAGACGCTACTCTAGTGGAGGCCCGAAAAACGCTGCTTTTGGTGGGCCAAACTACCGAAGAACTGCGGGTTTTTTTGGCAGCTAATCAAAATCGTTTAATTGCCACTCTCGATAGTATCAAAACTACTAGCGATCGCCTACAAACTACTCTCGCTGCTTTAGATCCCATCCTGACGCAAGTGCAGAAAAGCCAAATTATTGAGAATTTAAACACTATTTCGGCAAATGCTGTTAAATTAAGCGAAAATTTGGGTAATTTTACCGCTTATCTCTCCGATCCTGCCACTGTTGTCACCCTACAGCAACTCCTCGACTCCTCTCGCGCTGCTTTTGCCAATCTTCAGAAAATCACCTCGGATGTGGATGAAATTACCGGTAATCCGCAACTGCGACAGGAAATTATTCGTTTAATTCAGGGTTTAAGTCGTTTGGTTTCTTCTAGCGAACAACTACAGCAGGAATTCGCCCAAGGTCAAGCAATGACAAGAATGGCCGCCCAAATTGCGACAATAGCCCCAAATCCCGCCGCTAATACCCCAGAAAAAGACGCTAAGAAACCTGAATCTGAGTAGCAGAATTTGGGGTAAGGGGTTAGGAAAAAAAGTCTGAGCATTTGTACTAAAATTTTCAAGACTCAGTTTAAATACACAACAGTTTGCCTAATTTTTTGTCATAGCTAAATGAGGAATTTCTTCACCATGTTGACGATAACTTTCTTTAACGCCTTCCCAAGCTAAAATTAATTGATTGAGTGCTGTTTGGGGGCTATCAGCAAAAGCGGAAACGCTAGGCATTTCTACTAAGTATGCTACCCAATCTCCCTCCTCATCTTGGAAGATATTAATGCTAAAACCGTTAAAATCCTCGGTTGTTCGATTCATTTTCTTCCTCCTGTATTTTTAAAAATTGTTTAACTTGATAAGCTTTCGCTTCACCGTTTTTTGTCGGTTGAATAGATATACGGACTCTCTTAGATGAATACCAAATGTGATGACTTCCTGTTTGATGGTCAAAAGTCCAACAATACGATGTCCTTTTAATTGAATATTATCTACTGCCACAAATTCAAAATAATCTTCTAACTGCATAGGTTGTTACCGCTTAAAACCTCAATACTATCCTAGCATATTGTTAAAAATGTGCTGCATAATTCAAAATTATTCACAGATCACTCAATGACGAAAAAATCAAATTCTCTAGGGATTTAACACTGTTAAATCCTCAAATTTAAATCCTCAAAACCTCTGGGAGCTACTCGCTCAATTTTGGCATATAATTAAGGCTGGCTGAACAGATAAGCAGAGGTTGTTAAAAAAGGGCGAATGTACCCGAAAATCAATTAGTTTTGCTAATCTTTGAGTCATTTTCGAAAATTCCATTCTTAGGAGAACAATCGGAAATGTAGCACACAAAAGCTTAAAATAGATTAAGAAATAATTAAATTTTTGGCTCTCTTATTCTTTGTTTGATAAGTATTCGCTTGGTTTTCTTGGATATTGGGAGCAAAATGTTTATAGTTGTTACAAATTCTGGGAAGATGGGTTACGACGGATTGATCACCCATCCTTCGTTGTTAATACTTAGTGCCGTCTAACCCATCCTACAATGATTGATAAATTTTTTTTATCACCATAACCCCATGGGGTATTCGGTTTTTCCCTTCAATCTAATTTAAGTCTATCTGAATATTTAACCCAACCCACCTACCCAGTCAGGGATGAGCTTTTGGATAGAGAGACTTGTGGCAAGATATAATTAAGGTATATTTTGGGGAAGAAATTGGATTATGGAAGAACTTTTAGAATTAAAAGCTTTGCTCTTAAAAGGTGATATTAAAGGTTCACTGGCGATTGTAGAAGAACTTGAAGATATGAGCAAAAATGGGATTATTAGCACCATTCGTAGTTATGCTGTTATCTTATTACTTCATTTAATTAAACAACAGGCAGAAAAACGAACCACTCGTTCTTGGGATGTCTCCATTCGCAATAGTGTTAGAGAAATTCAACGCCAAAATAAACGCCGAAAAGCAGCAGGATATTATTTAAGTGATGAGGAATTAACAGAAACTTTAAACGATGCTTATCTTAATGCTTTGGATGCAGCTTCTTTAGAAGTCGAAGCTGGTCGTTATCAATCGGAGCAAATAGAAGCTATAATTGACAAAAATAAACTGATTAGCGATGCTTTCCTTTTAATCAAAAACGTCTCTCCTTAGAAAGATTATGATAGACTCAATCTCTAAAAAACAAGCCCAAGAAATGTTACGTTGGTTAAACAAAAATCGTGACACTGTGCTTGATTTATATAAGAATAAATACATCGCTTATAATGAAAAAGGGGTGATTGCTCACGGTGAAAATTTACAGAATGTTCTGGAACAAGCCAACACAACCAATCAAGAATTTGTCATTTATCTTGTTCCTCGTTGTCGTTATTCTATTCAAATTTTACCCATTCAAGTTTAAAGTAGTTTAAGTTGATTTTGACAACGGCAAAATTCTATGAAAATAACCCTTTATCAACCGACGTTATCGTTATTATTGCTACTGTTGCTATCCAGTGGTTGTGCAGTCAATCAGGAAAAAGAGAAAATCACCACTCCGCAAGCGTCTCCCCTAGCAGAAATCCTGCCTTGGCAGACGGTCGAACGGGTTACTATTTTAAAAGCCGATCAGGATCCCATCTATGCTTTGGCCATTAGTCCCGATAACTCCCTGCTGCTGAGTGGTAGTTTTGACGGTACTGTTAGGGAATGGGACCTAAAAACTCAAAAACCTCTCAGGACTTGGCAACTAGGTGATACCGTTAACGCTATCCAATTTAGTCCCGATGGTGAGAGTTTCGTAACTGCCGATGCGGGGGGAAAAGTGCAACGCTGGAATACGCGCACGGGAAAATTAGAAATGACCTATCCCGGCCATGCTTTTCTCGTTACTGATGCCGCTATTTCTCCCGATGGTAAAACCTTGGCCACGGGTAGCTGGGATCGTACAGTTAAACTCTGGGATTTTCAGACGGGGAAACTGTTAAAAATCCTGCGCGGCCATAATCATCCCATTCAAGCGATCGCATTTAGTCCCGATGGTGAAGGAATTGTTAGCGCCGATTACGATGGCTTCGTTAAACTGTGGAAAGTGAGTACCGGTCGCTTTATTCGTGCCTATGCGGGTAATTTATTCCCCGTTTATCGGGTGCTTTTTTCCAAGGATGGTAATACCGCCGGTACTGCTAGTCAAGACGGTTCGATCCGCGGTTGGCAAGTGAAAAGCGGCATCGGCACCACTACTATTCTCGCCCATAACGACGCTGTTACCGATATAGCCCTGCTCGATGGGGGCAAAGTTTTGGCCAGCACTTCCGGGGATGGAACCGTCAAATTTTGGGATGTTAATACCCGTCGGCACTTGAATACCCTGAAGGGAAACGTCATCTTAAGGATGGTTGCCAGTCAAGATGGTCGTTGGTTAGTCACTGGAGATCAAGACGGTGCGATCGCACTGTGGCGGGGAATCTAATTGACTATAATTAAGACTAGAGTGTTTTCTAGGGCGAAATATAGCCATGGCAGCAGTGATTTTAAACTTAGATACAGTCAATCTCAGCGATGAGCAGTTTTACCGTCTCTGTCAAGTTAACCCAGATTGGCAACTGGAAAGAAACGTTCAAGGAGAATTAATCGTGATGCCACCTGTTGGGGGAATTAGCGGCAACCGAGAGGCCGATTTTATTGGTTTACTTTGGTTGTGGAATCATCAAACCCGATTGGGTAAAGTCTTTAGTTCAGCGACGATTTTTCGTTTACCGAATGGCGGAGATCGCGCTCCCGATGCCGCTTGGGTGAGTTTAACCCGTTGGCAAGCTCTGAGTCGAGAAGAACAGGAGAAATTCCCGCCTATTTGCCCCGATTTCGTTATTGAACTGCGCTCCCGTAGCGATTCCCTCCCGGAAATTCAAGCTAAAATGCGGGAATATCTCCACAGTGGTTTGCGATTAGGTTGGCTAGTTAATCCTCAACAACAACAAGTGGAAATTTATCGTCCTCAGCAACCCGTAGAAATTATAGAACTCCCCGCTAATTTAAGCGGGGAGGATGTCTTACCCGGTTTTAGTCTATTTATCTCTATTTTTGAGTAAAATATCCTTAAAACCGAGGTATGATCAGACCTCTTGTAAAAATCAAAATAGGAGTCGGTCGTCAGTCGTCAGTAGTCAGTAGTCAGGAGAATTAAGAATCAATAATAATCAATTAAATGGTCTATTTACAGATTTTAGGCAATTTAATCCTTGTTTTTGCCGTTTTTGACCCCTCTGAACCCGGAACTATGACTGCTATCGGTTGATCAGGTCTGGGTTTAGCTGGTGCCGCTACCCGTGGTAAACTGCCAGAAAAAGCCAAAACCAAAGTCTAACCCTTCGACTAAGCTCAGGGCGAGATTAGCGAAAATTTCGGGTTAACACTAAAACGGGCCCTGTCCGGTTGGGCGCATCTCAATTTTGAGGAACTATCTAGGGTTTGCTGAATAAATCTAAAAACCTTGTTGGATAATATCTTTAGGCCTTTTTGAAATCAAAAAGTGCCGGCCATTGGAGTTATCGGGGGGGAAATTCAAGGACTTTTTCCCTGAAAATTAGGTAATTGACCACCTAAAAATGGGTATAAACCCACACCCTACACCCTACTCCTAGGAAAAACTTTTTGCCGCAAACCCTATTTAACTATGACCACCGATACTGTCACCACTCCCTCGCCCAAAAAACTCTGGTTAGCAGCCATTAAACCACCAATGTATAGTGTGGCAATTATACCGATTATTCTGGGAACAGCGATCGCTTATCAGGAAACAGGTCTATTTTCTGCCCCGATTTTTGCCACTTTTATCCTCTCAGCTATTTTAATTCTCGCTTGGTTAAATCTCAGCAATGATGTTTTTGATGCCGATACCGGTATCGATGTCAATAAGGCCCATTCGATCGTTAATTTAACCGGTAACAAATCTTTGATTTTCTGGCTGAGTAATCTTTTTCTATTATTAGGCATCGCCGGTATTTTTGCCATTAGTTATTGGCGAGGCGATTGGACTATCCTAGAATTAATCGCCCTCTGCTGTTTTTTGGGCTATACCTATCAAGGTCCTCCCTTCCGTCTCGGTTATCAAGGATTAGGTGAAATTATCTGTTTTTTTACTTTTGGACCCTTGGCGATTGCCGCTGCCTACTATTCCCAAGTCGGTGCTTTTTCTCTCTCTAGTCTAGCGGCTTCAATTATTATCGGGATTACCACTTCTATCATCCTTTTTTGTTCCCATTTCCATCAAGTCGCCGATGATCTCAAAGCAGGTAAAAAATCACCTATTGCCCGTTTGGGTACTTTAAAAGGTTCTAGAGTTTTAACCGTAGTGACGGTTCTCGTTTATGTTTTAACGGTAGTTTTTGTCCTGCTGCAAGTTTATCCCCCTCTCACTCTTTTAATCTTCCTTAGTCTCCCTTTCGCTTGGCAATTAGTCCACCACGTTAACCAAAATCACGACCAACCTCAGCTAGTCAGTAACTGCAAGTTTATAGCGGTTAATCTTCACTTTTTTAGTGGCATTCTCTTCTCCCTTGGCTATTTCCTTTCTTCCCGTTTATAAACCAGATTTTTTTTCTTAAACCCCTTGACAAAACCCCGCCACTTGACCTATACTTGTATTCATAATGGAAATCCGTGCCTGCCTGCGAACCCCTCATTTTTAGGCGGGATAGACCGAAAAAAAATTAACCGACTTGAATCAGTTATCAGTTATCAGATTTGAGTTTTAAGTTCACTGATTACTGTTCACAGAAAACACTTCCCACTTCCTCATTCATAATTCATAATTCATAATTAATCGCCACAAATCAAGGTTAGCATGAGTGAACAACCCCTCGGATCGGTTATTCAAGGTTCCCTGAGTGAAGGTTTAGAAATCCGTCTTTATCCGGATATTTCCGTGGAAGATATGCGCGTCGGTAAGTTTTTGGTTGTGCAAGGCACTCGCTCGCGTTTTTTCTGTCTCCTCACCGATGTCTCCCTGGGTAACTCTAGTCCCCGGATTATCGCGAATCCTCCCCATCCCGATGATAGTTTTATGCGCGATGTTTTGGCGGGTAGCGGCACTTATGGTACTATTGAACTATCGCCTATGCTCATGTTTACGAAGTCAGAGGAAGCCCCGGCTTTTCAAGCCGGGGTCTCTCTGACTCCGACTGGAGGTAATTCTCCCGCAGTTTCCGACACTTCTTTAGGCTCTTTTCAACCCCAAACTAGCGCCGATTTAGAATTACTGCCAGTTAAAACTATTCCGTCCCATTTTAGCCAAGTTTATGAAGCTTGTGAGCAGGATTTTCGCATGGTTTTCGGTTGGGAAGATGACCCCACCAGAAAGAATTTTGCCATTGGTCAACCCCTTGACATGGACGTGCCAATATGTATTAATCTCGATCGCTTTGTGGAACGTAGTAACGGTGTTTTTGGCAAATCGGGGACAGGAAAATCCTTTTTAACCAGATTACTAATTTCGGGCATTATTCGCAAACAAGCAGGGGTTAACCTCATGTTTGATATGCACTCGGAATACGGTTGGGAAGCGATGAAAGAAGGGAAGGATGTTTCTACGGTGAAAGGATTATCTCAATTATTCCCCGGACAGGTAGAAATTTATACCCTCGATCCCGATTCTACCAAACGCCGGGGAGTACGAGGAGCGCAGGAATTATTCTTAAGTTATAATCAGATTGAAATCGAGGATATTCGTTTAATCGGTCGGGAATTAGGCATCTCGGAAGCTAGTTTAGATAATGCCAATATTCTCTATAACGAGTATGGAGAATCTTGGATCGTTCAGTTATTAAATATGAGTAACGAGGACATTAAAATCTTCTGTACCGAAAAACAGGGCCATGCGGGATCAATTATGTCCCTCCAGAGAAAATTAATGCGTCTAGATAGTTTGAAATATTTAAAAACTGTTTGTCCCCACAATTATATCGATCAGGTTTTACAAGCTTTAGATGCAGGTAAGCACGTTGTCATTGAATTTGGCTCCCAAAGTAATATGCTTTCCTATATGTTAGCCACCAATATGATCACCCGTCGGATTCATGCTAATTATGTTAAAAAAGCTGAATATTTTTTACAAACTAAAAACCCCGTTGATCGGCCGCAACAGTTAGTGATTACCATTGAAGAAGCTCATCGATTTCTCGATTCTGCCGTGGTGCATCAAACTATTTTTGGAACCATCGCCAGGGAGATGCGAAAATACTTTGTTACTCTCTTAATTGTTGACCAAAGACCTTCAGGAATTGATAACGAAGTCATGTCTCAGGTAGGGACAAGAATCACCTGTTTATTAAACGATGAAAAGGACATAGAAGCCATATTTACAGGGGTTTCTGGAGGGGGAAGTTTGCGATCAGTTTTAGCGAAATTAGACTCAAAACAACAAGCTTTAGTTTTAGGTCATGCGGTCCCTATGCCGGTAGTAATTCGTACTCGCGCCTACGATCAAAAATTCTATGCTGAAATAGGTGCGACCGACTGGCGAGAATTACCCGATGAGGAAGTATTAGCGGCAGCCAAAATTGCTAAAGCCGATCTAGGATTTTAGAAAAATTAATTTTTGATTGTAGAATAGTGTTGGATTGTTTTTACTGTTTACCTCCCATGACCGCTCAAGTACCGATCTCGAAGATCAGCTTATACGATCGAGATTTTCAGCTATGGATCGAGACAACCGTTAACCAATTACGACAGGAGGATTTTGCCTCGGTTGACTGGACTAATCTGATCGAGGAATTGGCAAGCATGGGAAAAAATAATCGACACGCTCTCAAAAGTTTGTTAATTCAATTATTAGCTCATCTGCTCAAGTTAGTTTATTGGCAGACGGAAAGAGAGTATAATGCGAATAAATGGGAAGCGGCAATTATTAATTTCCGAGTTCAAATTGCCGATCTGCTGGAAGACAGTCCTAGTTTAAAACCTTATCTCCTCGAAATTTTCGATTCTTGTTATGGAAAAGCTAGGCAAATAGTCTCGAAATTGAGCAAGCAAGAAATTCCTATAGAAGTCATTATTACCCCAGAAGAAACCCTGGATGAAAACTGGTTTCCCTAACTATGCAACAAGGTGATTTAATCGAGATCGAGATTACCGACCTCAACCATACGGGCGAAGGTGTGGGAAAATACCGAGGACAGGTGATTTTTGTGCCAGATACGGTCATTGGCGATCGCATTCAAACTCGCATCACCTATATCAAAAAAAGTCATGCGATCGGCAAACTACAAACTATTCTACAGGCTTCTCCCCATCGTATCCGTCCCCGCTGCATTGTCGCCGATAAATGTGGTGGCTGTCAATGGCAACACATCGAGGATCAATTTCAGCGCCTGGTCAAAAAAGAGCAAGTACAAGAGGTATTAACCAGAATTGGCGGTTTTACCGAGCCTTTGGTTTATCCTCCCCTCACCGGTAATTCTCCCCTCGCTTATCGCAATAAAGCTACCTATCCCCTCGGATTTTCCCCCACCGGCAATGTGCAAGCGGGTTATTATCGTCGCGGCAGCCATCATCTGATTAATCTCAATCAATGTCCGATTCAAGATCAGGCTTTAAATCCGTTTCTAGCAGAGATAAAACAGGACATTCAGGAGCAAGGCTGGTCAATTTACGATGAAAAGACCCATCAAGGACAATTACGCCATTTATCCCTAAGAATTGGCCGCCACACGGGAGAAATTTTATTAACCCTGATTAGTACCGATAATAATTTACAGGGAATTGAGGCACAGGCGCAGCAATGGCTGGCAAAATACGCCAATTTAGTCGGTGTAACCGTCAATTATAACCCCGATCGAGGTAATGCTATTTTTGGCAGTCAGACCACAACTATCGCCGGAAGGGACTATATTACCGAAAAGTTCGCCGGATTAACCTATCAATTGGCTGCCGATACCTTTTTTCAGGTTAATACAGAGGCTGCTGAAGCCTTATTTGCGGTTATTTGTCAGAAATTAGACCTTAAAGGTGAAGAAATGCTTATTGATGCCTACTGTGGCATCGGTACTTTTACTTTACCCCTCGCTAAACGGGTTAAAGAGGTGATTGGACTAGAATCCTATAGCTTTTCCCTCGATCGAGCCAAGATTAACGCCCAATTAAATAATATTACCAACACAACTTTTATTTTGGGGGCAGTAGAAAAAACTTTACCGCAACTGACAGTTAAACCCGACATTATTCTACTCGATCCGCCCCGCAAAGGTTGCGATCGATCTGTCCTCGATAGTCTGTTACAGCTGCAAAGTCAACGCATTGTTTATATCAGTTGTCAAAGTGCAACTTTAGCCAGAGACTTGCAATATCTCTGTCAAACAGGCGATTATCAACTACTAGAAGTGCAAACCGCCGATTTCTTTCCCCAAACTCCCCACGTCGAATGCGCTGCTTTTCTTAGACAAAAAACAGCGAATATGGTAGGATGAAATAAGGGGAAAAACCCGATCCTTTAGCCGTTTATGGCTGAAAAGTCAATGGTTAAGGATAATAGCATATTAAGCCCCGTTCCAGTCAACTACTTTTTTGATTAACTACTCGCTCAAAGCTGCCTTGATTCTCGATTGGTGTGTAGATCAATCAAAAAAATATCTAATCCATCTCAGAGACAGAAAAGGGGCAGAATATGACTTATTAGGTATGGCAATCATCTAGATCGACGGTTAAGAGACCTTAATCTTTCTGTAAGAGAATAGTCATTGAATAAAAGCTAGAGGTAAAGCGCGTGATTGCTATTTCACTGCCAACAAGCAAACGAAGCTGGAACACCATGAGTTTCGCTTCCACCTTGTATCTTTGTCCGATTTTAGATTTATTGACCGCTAGTATTCCCGAAGAATTAGAGCCAGAAATTAGATTAGGATTGCAAGAAGCTTTAGTTAATGCCGCTAAACACGGCAATCATCTCGATCCGGGCAAAACCGTGGTCGTTCACTTTTCCAGCAGTAAAGACGAGTATTCTTGGGTAATTACCGACGAAGGTTGTGGATTTACCCCCCGTTGTCACCATCATGGCTGTAGTTGCGATTGTCCCAATTTTCCCCCCGAAGAAGCGGAAAATGGCCGAGGACTGTGTATATTATATCAAATCTTCGACCAAGTTGACTGGAATCAAAAAGGAACCCAACTGAAACTTTGTAAACAAATTAAACAGGAACGCGGGTTCACCTAATGACCATGACCGTGAGAAGGACAGGGAGGAGCAGAAATTGAGCGATCGAGCCAGCCTGTAGCCTGTTGTAGCCGAGGAAGTGCTTCTTCTGGCTGATTATCTAATAAAAACACCAAAGCCGTCCCTAATTGTTCGGCAGCCCGAGCATTACGATGGGCTTTCAGACGATGCCAGTCAATCGGTGCGATCGCCAAACGTTCCGCCAAAATCCGCGCCAATTCCAGGGTAGATAGATGATCAACAGTCTGAGATGAGGAGGAGACAGGGGATGGAATCATAATCAAAAGGTTTCGTAAAACCGTAAAATCGTCTATAACTATAGTTTAGACGCAGGTAATCGGATCGAGTCCATGTCCTTAGAAGAAAACCCATACCCTAGCGATGAATCGGCAGAATTTACCCAAGCGATTGAAGAAGTCGAAGCGGCGATCGCAGCACTAAAAGACCGTTATCGACAGATCAGCGAAGCAGAAAAGCAAAAAAAAGACCTAGAGGCACAATTTAGCCAAATAGAACCCCAATGGCGGGAAAATCCCCTACCTGAACTAGAAAAGGAATTGGTACAAATTCGCGAACAGATTCAAGAATTAGAGGTAATTTTAGAAAGCAATTTACTCAAAGAAGGGGAATTAAAGCGCCTATTCTGGGAGGGAATCCGTCGCGGACTGCTGGGGGAAGTTTTTTGGCAAATTGTCCGCTTTGGTGGTATCGGAGTCTTACTGGGTTGGATTCTGCGATCCTGCAGCGGGTGATTAACTGCACAGGAGTGGGGTGTGGGGAGTGAGGTGTGGGGTACTGATTAGGGTTGGGTTCCATCCAGACGGATTTGACATTGACGGGCATCGAGCGTAACTAGAGGATTGCCGTTATAAGTGCCTTGTTTAACTATTCCTAGCAGAGAAGCCATAACTAGACATTTTCTTTCTTGGTTGGGATAGGGCGCTCTGGGGGTATTGGCGGCGGCGGGATATAATACGATTATCGCTTGGTTTTGCGGCGGAGTAAAGGTTAACCCCGGTACATGACCCCGAAAGGAAAACTGCACCCCCGGATTGCCGCCTAGGGTGGGAAAATTATTCACCACCATAAATACTTCCTGGGGCAGACGTAGGGAACCCGCATTAGTATTAGTCGCCACTAAACAACCCGCTTCACTGGCAGTTATTTGCGAGTAAACCGTGGGATTAGTGCCAGTCCCGTTAGTAAAATTAATCGTGCAAATTCTCCCTCGACGCATAGCTTGTTTTTGGGCATCCTGTAGGGCTGATTGTATAGAATCGGTGGCTTGTTGGACTCTATTGCTATTCAACCAAGCTAATAAATTAGGTAGGGTTAAGGCGGCAAGAATTCCCGTAATTGCCAAAGCTACCAAAATTTCTAACAGGGTAAAACCCTGATTTTTATGATGGACATTTAAACGACGCATTGGGAATCACCTCGACAGAACTTTCAGCAATAACATTTTCTTGGTTGGGGTAATCTTTATAATTTTTATCTGTTGCTTCGACTCGATAATCAATACGGAGACGATGGGGATTAGCCGATTGGTTAGTAATATCAAAAGTTCGATAGAGAGAATAGTTTTTTTTACCGACAATTGGTCTTGTCTCTACTTCTTGGTCAGTACTGGTGGGGAGGGTAGTGGGGAGGCGAGTTTTCGTTAGTTGTCTTCTTAAAGCTGTGGCATAACCCTCCGTTCCTGTACATACATCCGCCTTGACATAATCAGGACTGGATTTCACATCTAAACTCGAAGCTAAAGCTTTAACAAACTCGAAGTCTTCTTGAATCCAAAAGTTAGCTTTAGCTTGTCTTTCTGCCCGAACTTTATATAAGGCATTCACTGCCATTAACTGTAAGGTTCCTGTTAAGAAAGCGGTAATAGTTAAAATGGCAATGATCACTTCTAACATCGAGAAACCCGACTCGGACGACGGCAGTTTCAACTGTATCCCCTTTCCTTTTGATTTCACTTATCAACCCCCCCCGTTTTTCCTGAAAACTACTGGCTTTTTTAGCTCTCAACTACAGAGTACCCAGTTGATGGGATATTTATAACTCTAGTCAGGGAATTAATTCCCCGAAAACCCTATTGCTCAAGTGATTCAGATTGTCTAAACTCTCATGCAGTTAGCATTGTACACTAATCTATTCTTTCTTTGTCGGCGATCGAGATTACACTTAACCAGTAATTTAGATACACTAACAAGCTTATCCGCCTAAAATAGCAATGCCTACGCCGATTAACAGAATTAATCCGCCATAAATGACTTCTTGGGCTGGTATTTCACCAAAAATGAACACTCCTAACAGACTAGCGGCGATTGGCTCTAATAAAATTACCATGGTTACTATTGTCGGTGCTATCCATCGCAAAGCCCAGTTAAAGCTAGTATGACCGATTAATTGCGGAAAAATCGCCATCATTAACACATAAACATACACGGATAAGGGATAGCTTTCGTAACCTTGACCGAATAAAAAAATAGAAGGTAATAAAACTAATCCTGCGGTAGTGTAGGCTACAGTTATATAATTCTTAATATTTAAGCCCTTTCTTTGTGCTTCCCGTCCGAGGAGAATATAACCACTAACGAGAATTGCCCCAATTAAAGCCAAGCTATTGCCCAATAAAGGGTTAGGATAAGAACTACTGAGAGATTGATCGGCTAAAACAATGAATAATCCCCCCGTTAGAGCCACAAAAATGCCGATAAAGGTTAATTTGCTCGGTTTTTCTCGAAACCACCACCAACCCAACAGAGAAACCCAGAGGGGATTAGTGGTGACTAAAGTGGTAGAAGCGGCGATCGATGTGTAAGATAGAGAAGTAATCCAAGTAGCAAAATGGAGAGCTAAACAAAATCCCGCTCCCACTGCGTAATAATAGGCTTGAACAGGGACTTTTTGGCGTGATAAGGTAAACCAGTTCGGAATTAGGACAACAGAAGCCAATATCAGACGAGAAGTGGCTAAAAATAAACTAAATGCGATCGTAGCATTACCTACCGCTTCGATCGCTAACCGGATAAAAATTGCCGATGCAGAAACCGACACGACACCGATAGTTAAAATAAAAATAATTTTGGCGTTAGAAGGAGGCAAAATGGGCTACGCTTGCGTGATGATCAATGATGTTGTTTACCATTGTCAGTGATCAGTGATCAGTAATCAGTGATCACTGATCAGGATTCAGGATTCAGGATTCAGGAGTCGGGAGTCAGGATTCAGGAGATTATTTTTATTTATTCTTCTCATCACCCCACTTCCCCATCCCCCATCTCCCCATCTCCCC
Organism: Microcystis sp. M165S2; assembly: GCF_020245885.1. Classification (NCBI taxonomy): domain Bacteria; kingdom Bacillati; phylum Cyanobacteriota; class Cyanophyceae; order Chroococcales; family Microcystaceae; genus Microcystis; species Microcystis sp. M165S2. The sequence goes on from NZ_JADBTZ010000036.1 coordinate 25,436, forward strand.
ATCTCCTATTTACTTAATCTATGGAACTACCAGAATTAAATATAGAGACAATTTGGGCGATTATTAACGATGAAATTGACGACGAAACCGTTAATAAATTGGTCTGGCAAAGTTTAGGTTATCGCTACGATGAAAGTCAAGGAAAATGGGATAATAGTCAAGTAGAGGAAGATTGGCGAGGTGAATATCCTCAACCCCCGGATTTTATTGGCAATCGTCCCCCAACAGTAAAATTAACTCGATCGATCTTGCCAGAAAATAAACAATTATTAAAAGATAAATTGGGGTTTACTGGTTATAAAATTGGCGAATTCAATCCCCGCATGACTCGCCGTGCCACCGCCGCTAATTGGTTGTGCTTTTATGCGTTAAAATAGATGAGGAAAGTTATTTTATCAAGCTTCTAGCATGGTCACTATCCCTGTCAAGTCCTCCTCTCATCCCCTAGCATCCTATATTGATCGTCTCACGGCTGGGGAAGCATTGTTAAAAGATACTCCCCAGAATTTGATCGAGGTAGTGGGTATCCTGAAAAGTTATGGAGTGGTGTTAGATGCTTATTCCAAAAATTTAATTTATATTGCAGAAAATCAGTTTTTGGTTTTTTTCCCCTTCTTTAAATATTTTAATGGTCAAGTATCTTGGCAGAAATTACTCCAACACTGGTGGCACGATCGCATTAATTTTGAGTATGCTGAATACTGTATGAAAGCCATGTTTTGGCATGGTGGGGGTGGTTTAGATAGTTATGTAGATAGTGTCGCTTTTCGGGAAGTAACAGCCAAGGTTATTCAAGCCAAATTTAGGAATAATCCGCTAGTTTTAATTTTAAATAAAGCCTTTCCTGAATTTTTGCCAGAACAAATGCGGATGATGGCCTACTATAGCGGTTTAGGTCAATTTTGGCGAATTATGGCCGATACTTTTTTAAGTTTATCCGATCTCTACGATGCCGGAAAAATTACCAGTATTCCCGCAGTGGTGGCACACATTAAGAAAAATTTAGTCGATAATGCTAGTCAAGCAATTGTCTATCAGGTAAAAATCAAAGGACAAACCTATGATCTTATCCCCAAATCGGCAGGATTAACCTTTCTTGCGGATACGGCAATCCCCTACGTTGAGGCGGTTTTCTTTCGCGGAACTCCTTTCCCCGGTACAATTTCCTATAATGCCCAAGCCTATCAAATTCCCTACGATCAAGGAATGTTTGCCTATGGTGCTTTGTATGCGGATCCTTTACCCATTGGAGGTGCAGGGATTCCTCCCACACTATTAATGCAGGATATGCGTCACTTTTTACCAGATTATCTGCACGACATTTATAAAAAGAGTTTTCGTCAAGAAGAAGATTTATTAGTTCAGATCTGCGAAACCTTTCAAAAGTCGATGTTTTGTGTAACAACGGCAGCCATTCAAGGATTAGCACCTTACCCTTTAACTACCACAGATTTAAAAGAGCAAAAAGCCAATCGCATCTATCTAGAAGCATGGATGAACCGCTTTGTTAAATCAAGATTAGAAGCGGTAAATCAATAATTATTCTGCCGATAAATCGCTAATTTTTGCAGTCAACAAACCCCTTTACATTTATGTCAGATATTAACGTCCAACTTCAGGATATTTTAGTTCAATTGCAATCTTTAACCGAACGGGTTGCCCTGATCGAAGCGCGTCAGATGTTAGTTCCGGACATCGAGCGCTATAGTAAATTACAGCAATTCCTAGCTGAGGGGAACTTTAGGGAGGCAGACGCAGAAACTCTCCGAGTTATCCTCGAAGCTGCCGGCAGAACCCGCGATACTTTAACCCCAGAGGATATGATGCGGTTTCCCGTTAATGTGATTCGGGTACTCGATCGCCTTTGGAAAAATTATAGCGGCGATCATTTCGGTTTTAGCAATCAGGTGAAGTTATATTTTGCCGTTGGGGGTAGTATTAATACCCTGCGTACCCAAGACGCGGAAACGATTAGAAAATTTGGGGAATTGGTAGGATGGCGCGACAAAGATGAGTGGCGTATCGATGATTATGATCACTGGGATTTTAGTCTCGCAGCTCCTCAAGGCTGTTTTCCCGCTCTCTGGTGGAAGTCTCCCTACGGGTTAAAAATGGTGACTTTTTGTTTTACTCGCCTGATAGAGTGCGATTTATAGACAATGAAAGGGATTATCGGCTATTTTCATGCTTTATTGTCCCCCCAATTTGCCCCCACCGGGATAAAAGTGGCTGTAATAGTGGGTACAATTTTATTGACAATTAACCACGGTTATGCTATAGTGTCTGGGCGCATGACAAGCGATCGCTGGCTGGCGGCATTACTGACTTATCTAGTTCCCTATCTAGTCAATGTTCATGGGCAGTATAGCAGTTATCGCCGTCAGCAGTGGCCGAAAAAATCCCAGGAATAAAGACAATGAATATACCTCTAAGTGGTGATTTCTTTGACTCTAGGGAACTCCCTGTTAGCAGAGGGCTGCCATGATAGCGATCGAGACGAATATTCGGGTGACACAGATCTCTATTAGATATTTTAGCAACTACTTTATCATTCTTTAGCGATCGCTCTATTGGAATAAAGCAACAATAGATATATGATCAAGACAAGATCTGCTTTCATAGCGATCGAGACGAATATTCAGGAGTTCGATTTACCATGGCTACTGTTTTATTGAAAACTGGCGAGTTCCGAGAAATCCCTGATGATCAGTTAATTTCTTTCCTCGAGGAAAACCGAGATTTGATTCAAGATCGACAATCACCCAGAAAAAGAGCGATTAAAAGACCTATACCGTCCAATGTTACCTCTACCAGTACAAAATGACATCGATATTTGTTTCGTCATATTGGTAGATACCTTGTTCTGATTCTTCTTCCGTTTTCGAGTATTCCACCTTACACCGACGAAAAAGTCGGTATTGGGTTTTCTGGTTATCTTGAGGGTTTCCTCGATACTCCTCTTCCTTGCCTAACTCTATATAAACGAATAGTTTTTTATATTTTCCGTAGACTGGCTCCCCCGATTTTGCCGAATCAAATTCTAGCTCATTCAATGCTTTAATTCGTTTAATCATATTAGTGTTTAAGTTGGTTTTTGTTTTATAATATCCTATTATTGTGATTTTATTAGATTAGGTCGAGGTCTATTGTTTTGAGAGGAGAAGATGTGGCCAGATTTGTCACAGCAGTACCCGATAGTTTAGGAGATTGGGCTCTTCGGTAATTGTTATGCAAATAATTAACTTAAAATAAAATTCGATGAGAGTGCCTACGCCTAAAAGTAGCTGAAATCTATACAGGGAGACACTTACGGCACAAATAGGTTAATACCAAAAGATAGACAATTGA
>NZ_JADBTZ010000360.1:0-6001 GCF_020245885.1 Microcystis sp. M165S2
AACCGCACTTTTTCTCGGTCAATGATGACAATAAGTTATGACTTAGAAACTAATCAACAACTAAAGCTTATGCTTGTAGCTAAGTGAAATCATTGATTAAGAGACCTGTGCTTTTCAATAACTTTTTCAGCAAACCCTAAGTAGGGTTTGCGGCAAAAAGTTTTTCGGTGGGGGTTGGGGGTTGGGGGTTGGGGGTTGGGGGTTGGGGGTTGGGGGTTGGGGTGTAGGGGATGGGGGATGGGGTTTTACCGATAAGGGACTTTTTGAGGGAAAAAAAGTCTAAAAACCTTATCCAACAAGGTTTTTAGATTTATTCAGCAAACCCTATTTAACTTTTTCTAAGATCAACTTCGAGCGCTTAACATTATCGGGTACAGGAATCGGATAATCACCATTAAAACAGGCAGTACAGAAGGTTTTCGGGTCTTCCTTCGTTGCTGTTAACATGGCATCATGACTGAGATAAGCTAAACTATCCACCCCGATTTGTGCCTGAATTTCCGCCACCGATTTAGTTGCCGCAATTAATTGCTCTTGGTTATCCGTATCAATGCCATAAAAACAAGGATGAGTCACCGGAGGAGAAGATATTCTCATGTGAACTTCTCTTGCACCAGCATCGCGTAAAGCTTTAACTAATTTCCGGCTAGTGGTTCCCCGCACGATCGAATCATCAACAATAATAACTCTTTTTCCCTGTAAAACATCCTTTAAAGGATTCAATTTCATCTTAATTCCCGACTCTCTCATGTGTTGGGTTGGTTGAATAAAAGTCCGTCCCACATAACGATTTTTAATCAATCCTTCCGCGTAGGGAATATCAGAAATGCGCGAAAATCCGATCGCAGCTGGAATACCAGAATCGGGAACTCCCATCACCATATCCGCTTCTACCGGCGACTCTTTGGCTAATTGTTCCCCCAAACGTACCCGATAAGTATATAAAGATTCCTCGTGAACAATGCTATCGGGACGAGCAAAATAAATCATCTCGAAAACGCATAATTTTTTCTCCGGTTTCATGGCCCAATCCACTGAAGATAAGCCATCTTCACTAATCCAAACTAATTCCCCCGGCTGCACATCCCGCAGATAATCGGCCCCGATAATATCTAATCCGCAGGTTTCCGAAGCTAAAACATAACGGGGGGGATTGCCTTCTTCTTGCAAAACCCCAATTACTAACGGTCTGACACCATTGGGATCCCGCACCCCGATAATTCCCGTCGGTGTGCCGATAACAAGGCTGTAAGCCCCGCTACAATAGCTAAAGGCATCGATCGCCGCTTGTATCCAATCCTTGCCACTATCCACTTCCTGGCCGATAGCGACGGCGATCATTTCCGAGTCGGTGGTGGTGCCGAAATCACAACCGCGCTTTTCTAATACATTTCTTAACTCAAAAGTATTGACTAAATTGCCATTATGTGCTAGGGAAAGTTTACCTAAACGGGTTTCGATCACGGCAGGTTGGGCATTGGCGCGACGGCTAGAACCGGTGGTAGAGTAACGAGTATGACCGACAGCGTGAGTACCGGGCAAGGTTTTAAGGACAGTTTCGCTAAAAACTTGGGAAACTAAGCCCATTTCTTTGTAACAATGCACCGTTTCCCCGTCGTAGGTGGCAATACCTGCCGATTCCTGTCCTCGGTGTTGCAGGGCATAGAGTCCAAAATAGGTCAGTTTTGCTACTTCTTCCTCAGGGGCATAGAGTCCAAAAACTCCACAGGCTTCTTCAGGCTTATCGACGCGGTTCAGGGATAGGGATGAGTCGGGATGGCTAAACATGAGAGGACTGGGGTTTGGGGCTACTTTCGATACAAAATCTTAACTTATCTTAATCTATTTTTAACACCTTATTTAAGGGGATTTGGGAACAGTTATCCAGTTATCAGGTGTTGGGTGTTAGGGTTTTGGGGTGTTAGGGTTTTGGGGTGTTAGGGTTTTGGGGTTTTGGGGTTTTAGGGTGTTAGGGTTTTAGCTGAAATTCCCCATTTCCCCATTTCCCCATTTCCCCATTTCCCCATTTCCCCATTTCCCTATTTCCCCATTTCCCCATTTCCCCATTTCCCCACTCCTGACGACCGACTCCTGTTTCCTTCCCTAAAGTCTTCTTTCGATCGCTTTTGACCAAACTTGCTGTATAGTTTCTAGACTAACATCGATCGCCGGTTGTTTATCCCGGTCAAAAATCCGAATATTCTCGCTTTTTTCGCTAACTTTGCCGGTTATTTGCCAATAGTCTCCTAATTGTGTCTTTAGATATTCTTCCCAATCTTGCTGATTTTCGGAGGAAACGGAGACGATAATGCAACTAGCTAATTCTCCGAATAACACCGCGTCAAAACGGCCTTGATTGTGCCAAGAAAGGTCAATTTCCGCCCCTAATTGGCCACTAATACAGCATTCTGCCAAAGCAGTGGCTAAACCTCCCTCCGCGCAATCGTGGGCAGATTTCACCCAACCGGCGCGAATTCCCCGACGACAGGCCGCTTGTACCTTTCTTTCTAATTCAAAATCAATTACCGGCGGTTTTCCCGTCACCAAACCGTGAATAACGGCTAAATATTCGGAAGCGCCGATAGTTGGCAAGGAAAAACCCAAAATATAGATTAAATCCCCCGTTTTTTGCCAACCTTGACCGCAAATTTGCCCTATATCCGGCACTAATCCCACCATCCCAATCACGGGAGTCGGATAAATAGACTGGGGGCTGCCAGCTGCATCAACGGTTTCGTTGTACAAAGAGACATTACCCCCAGTCACTGGTGTATTCATTTCCCGACAAGCTTCGGCAATACCCTGACAAGCAGTGGCTAATTGCCAATAACCGATTGAATTCTCTGGACTGCCGAAATTGAGATTATCCGTGACAGCAATAGGGTCAGCACCAACACAGCTAAGGTTTCTGGCCGCTTCTGCCACGGCCAACTTAGCCCCGTTATAGGGATCAAGATAAACGTATCGCGGATTACAATCTGTAGTCGCCGCTACACCGCGCCGAGAATTTGCGGGATTAGCACCCAGAGGACGCACGCGAATCACGGCCGCATCGGCTCCCCCGGGGAGAATAACGGTGTTATTCTGGACTTGATGATCATATTGACGATAAACCCAGCGTTTTGAGGCAATCGAGGGACTATCGAGCAGTTTTAATAAAATCTCGTTATAGGATTCGGGAATAGGAATCGTGCTATCTTGCCATAATTGAGCTTTTTGGGCGTATTCTGGCGGTTCTGTTAGTAATTCCCGATGATAAATCGGAGTGTTATCCGCTAGGGCCGTGGCAGGAATTTCGGCGGCAATTTCCCCTTTAAATAATATACGGACGATCGGTTCTGCAATTACCTGGCCAGCGACCACAGCCTGAAGTCCCCAACGATGGAAAATCTCGATTAATTCGCCTTCTCGTCCCGATGCTGCCACAAATAACATTCTTTCTTGGGATTCCGATAGCAGATATTCGTAGGGAACCATCCCGGTTTCCCGGACGGGGATTTTATCGAGGTCTAATTCAATTCCCACCCCTCCCTTGGCCGCCATCTCGGAAGTAGAACAGGTGATCCCTGCGGCCCCCATATCCTGGGCCGCCACCACCGCGCCGGTCTTAAATGCCTCTAAACAAGCTTCTATCAGGGATTTTTCCAGAAAAGGGTCGCCCACTTGCACCGCGGGCCGGTCATCCATAGATTTATCGGTTAATTCGGCGCTGGCAAAACTTGCCCCTCCCATACCGTCGCGGCCGGTGGTAGAACCAACGTATAAAACCGGATTTCCCAGGCCTTTTGCCCCAGATTTGACGATTTCTTCGGTTTCCATTAGCCCTAAAGCCATGGCATTAACCAGAGGATTGCCATTGTAGGCATTATCGAAGTATATCTCACCGCCCACCGTGGGAACGCCCACACTATTGCCATAATGACTTATCCCTTCCACGACTCCGGCAAAAATGCGACGATTGCGGGCATCTTCCAAGTTACCAAAACGGAGGGAGTTGAGGATAGCAATGGGACGCGCCCCCATGGTAAAAATATCCCGCAGGATGCCTCCGACTCCGGTAGCGGCACCTTGAAAGGGTTCCACCGCAGAAGGATGATTATGGGACTCGATTTTAAAGGCTAATCGCAATCCATCGCCTAAATCCACTACTCCGGCATTTTCTCCGGGACCGACGAGAATTTTTTCGCCGGTGGTGGGGAATTGTTTGAGGAGCGGCCGGGAGTTTTTATAACAGCAGTGTTCTGACCACATCACGCCAAACATTCCTAATTCGGCTTTGTTGGGGTGTCTTCCCAGTCTTTTGACTATGTCTTCGTATTCTTCGGGTTTGATGCCTTCTGAGGCAATTTCTGCGGCAGTGAAGGGGGTAGTCATGGGACAATGCGATCGAGGGACAAGATTTATTGTATAACGTCTGATCAGATCGAGTTATAATATTTAGTAAAAGATAAAAAAGTTAAAAGGGTTTGCGCTAGTTAAAGTTAAGCTAAAGAAATAGTTTTATTAGGAGTTGGAACGAAACTATGGCAGTAGAAACAGCTTTATCAATGAAAGCATTATACGATCAGGATTTTGTTCTTTGGGCTTCCAAAACCGCCGAACTTTTAAAGCTAAAAAAGTTTGATGACGTGGACTGGGAAAATCTGCTCGAGGAAGTGGAGTGCATGGGGAAAAGTGACAGAAGGGCTGTAGAAAGTTTATTAACCCAGCTTATCGAACACCTGTTTAAGTTAGCTTATCACAAATCGGAACGGGAGCGAGAACGCAACGTCTGTCACTGGGTAGGAGAAATTGCCAGTTTCCGAACTCAACTAGGAGAGTGGCTAGAAACCACTACTCTGTCGCAACCATGCGCGGGATTATTTTCAAAAAGCCGACTCGAACGCTCGAAAAACCCTAATACAAGCGAAAACCGTCCCTGGCGACGCGATTTCTCTAGAGCCTCCTTTCTCCCTCGAACAGGTAAGGGATCTTTCAATTATCAAGGGCGATCATTTTTTGGTGAGGAGAGGCACTAACTTTTCTGTCACCTGTAATGAAAAAGGGCGATTGCGGTTTTATTGTTTAAGATGGAGAAGTGGGAGGTTTGAGTAATGTCTTTAAAAAATTTAATTCAGGAAAAGCGCGAAAAAATCCTAGAAATTGCGGCGAATCATGGGGCTTTTAATGTCCGTTTATTTGGTTCGGTCGCTAGAGGTGAAGAAACAGAAAATAGTGATATTGATTTTTTAATTGATTATGATATAGAAAAAATTTCGTCTTGGTTTCCGGTCGGTTTAATTCATGATCTAGAAGATTTATTGGATAGAAAAGTTGATGTTGTATCGGCTAAATCTTTACACGAGTTTATTAAAGAGCGTATTTTGGCAGAGGCAATAATGTTATGAAAGATGCCAGAATTTACTTGATTCATATTCGAGAATGTTTAACTCGAATTGAGAATTATACACAACAGGGACAAAATGATTTTATGAACAATATCTTGATTCAAGATGCTGTCCTTAGAAATTTAGAGGTTATGGGAGAATCCATTAAACAGTTACCAGAGGACTGGAAGGCTTCACAGCCGAATATTGAATGGGTAAAAATTGGCGACTTTAGAAATGTTTTAGCCCATGATTATCTACGAGTCGATCTTGATGTAGTTTGGACTATAATTGAGAATTATTTGCCTGGATTGGAAGAAGCGATTGATAGTATTTTTAATGAATTTTGGTAAGGCTTAGTGCGATCATTTTTTGGTGAGGAGAGGCACTAACTTTTCTGTCACCTGTAATGAAAAAGGGCGATCGCTGTCTTATTATTTGTGAACGGGGAATCTGATCATGTACACGCTCTAATTGAATACCCACCGAAACTTTCTATTTCTGTAATGGTTAATTCTTTAAAAGGGGTTTCTAGTCGCAGGTATGGACAAGCTGGCTATCCTAAACCCTATGGGAAAGATGCTCTTTGGTCTCCTAGTTATTTTGTTTCTTCTGTAGGAGGTGCAACCCTGGAA
>NZ_JADBTZ010000361.1:0-5419 GCF_020245885.1 Microcystis sp. M165S2
CTCAAAATGGACGGGTCGAAAGTGTCAGACTTAAGCAATTAAGCGTTTTTCGCTATCTGCGTCAACCCCGTTCAGCGACCACCCTAAAAAAGTGGCGTGGTGAGGAATCGCCGTCCGTTTTACGGCGGCGAGGATGTCAACGCCAAAATACTCTAGGCAGTAGCCTAAATAACCAACCTCAAAAAAACTCTCTGCTACACTTGATTCAGTAGATGCACCCTGATGAAAAAGGAGAGTCAAAGAAAGCTCTCCTTTTTTTGTTGAGAAAGCAATCCGGGGGGATTTAGCGGCGGTTAGCAGGTAGTTTCGCCTTGCGCGCCATGTCTTTGAAACCATTCAAACTTGGACCAGGGCGACGGCGAGACAGACTAGGAGTAATCAAGTATTTTGTCGCAAATTCCACTTCTTGCGGCTCTGCTTTACCGTTAGTAGGGGCTACGGGTGCTGGTGCGCTCACAGGAGCGGCAGGAGTTTCTTTTACTTGCTTTTCTTTCTTAACAGAAGTTTTTTTGGCTTTTTTCTCGGCTACGGGGGCGGCAGCAGACTCCACAGCAGGGGCAGGCGCTTCCACAACAGGCGCGGCTGCTGCCGTGGTTGCTGTCGCTTTTTGTTCACCATCGGTTTCTTTTAGTTCTAGGTAAAAGTCAGATTTTTTGCCACCAAAGAGATTTTTTAACATCGGGGATCACTCCGAGAGTTGGGAAAATGTAAAAGACTAGGTATTTTAAAATTTATCATTGACCGGGATCAGGCAGCAAACAAGATTATTATCTTGACAATTTCCCTCTTTCATCTATTTTTCTCTGGATAATCCCTACCAGAAAAAGTTTTTAAAAACAAGTTAAATTTACAAAAATTTACAAAAATTAAGGACGAGAAACCCCGACGCAAACAATGGCAAAAACTGCTAGAGACGTTGCTGACAACGTCTCTAGATTATTTATTGGGGATTTGGTCGGATTTAGCCAGCTGCGGGTAAACGGCTGCCGCTAACTCCGGGGACAGAACCGCGACGAATGTTGGTTTCCGCTTCGATGGGAACGAATTCAATATGATTGAGGAGGGTAGTAACGAAAGCAAAGAGTAAAAAAGGCAAAGAGAGGACGACGACTAACCCTACGGTAGCGAGGGCGAAAATTTGTCTAGTGCTACTCCAAAGAGCTAGAGTGGAAGCGAGAGTAAGAAAAATAACGATTAACCAAACGATTATTTGTCCGTAAATATCTCCGAAGGTGAGGGTGCAAACCATGCGATAGTTACGAAAATCCTTATCCATAACAGTAAACCCCTAGATAGTTAGTTATTGTTTTAGGGTAAGTCTAGAATCGTCAGCTTGGTCAATATTTAAAGGTTTTTTTGACACTTGTTGATAAATCTTTACAATTCTGCCCCGAGCGGGTAGCCAAATCTAGAGGTAAGAGCGGTATTGTTTGGTTGCCCTCAGAATTGATAAGAATTGCTAAGAATTACCAAAAAACTGGCCAGAATTTTGGCGAAGGCTCTTTACAATTAAGTTAGAAAGGCAAGGAGGAGCAAGCCTAATGAAAACTTTTGTTGAGCGTTATTGGTCTTGGTTTAATTGGACAACCCTAGCCATGGTTGTTCTCGGTTTCTGGTTAAGTGCCAGTTTCGTCATCGATTTAATCATTCTCCCCAGCTTATCCGTAGCTGGCATGATGACACAAAATGGCTTTGCCAGCGCTGGTTACTTGCTATTTGGCATTTTTAACCATCTGGAATTAGTGTGTGCGGCGATTGTGCTGTGTAGCTTTGTTGTCTTCCACCGCTATCATACCTTAATCCATCTCCCCGAACATCGATCGCTCCTATTCGCCGGTGTTCTCTTAGTAATCACCCTAATTTACACCTATTTTCTCACTCCCAATCTGAGCGCCATGGGTTTACTGTCCCCCGTTACCACATCGGGAATGTCCGGAGAAATGATGTCCTTGCAGATTGGTTACTGGTTTCTAGAAGTGGTTAAAGGTTTGATAGCTTTTACCCTGTTGCGCTGGTGTTGGCGAGATGCCTTTAAGTTGGCTTAGTTTTTGATTACAAGCGGGGTTCAACCCGCTTTTTTTAGTTTTAGCAATATAACGAACAAGTTTAATAACTTGCTATCTAAGGATAAATCAGTTACAATTCTTGCCAATTAACTTCGTCTGTGAGGAAAGCTGGAAGTGTTGTCAAAAAAAGCCAAAAGAAACAACCAGATGAGACAGATATTTTCTGGAGGAATTTTCATGGCATCCTGTTTGGGGACAGCCATACTTTGCGATGGGGTGAAGGCCATTCCTTCTCCCTTAGACATTGACGCTGCTTCTATTCGGGTATCCCAGGAAAAAATTATCATTAATTCCCCCGTGGAATTAGAGAGGAGAGAAAGAGTTCTGACAACCAATTCCTTCTCGACAACAGAGGGATTAGCCGATAGGAATCTGCCCTCACCCTTAGAAAATAAACTAGAGAAATCTTCCCTCGATACTTTAGCAACAGAAAAGACCAGGACAATTTCAACCCTAGAAGAATGGAAGGGGAATCTAGGGACAATGCAAGCGAGTCAGCTTTTACCAGCAGGAGATAATAACTCGCCAGAAGTCGAAAAATGGCAAGCACAGGCATCTACCCCCGTTGATACCAATGTTTCCCCCGAATTGCAGCGTTTACGTCAAGATTTTCTGATTGAGGAACCGAAAACCCTTTCTGTGAAACTGGCGGAATTTGTGGTTGCCCCTAGTGCCAGTATTTCTACTCCCATCGGTTTTGGAGCGAATTTTGGGCAGATTTTCGGTGGTTTCGGTTTCCAGTCGAGAACCCGTTTTACCAATCAAGCAGATGGTGGGTTAGCTCTAGGGGTCGGTTTAGGAGAACCCCAGAAAATTGTCGGTTTAGATGTAACTATGGCGATTTTGAGCCTTTTTGGTGATAATGCCGGACGGGGTAGTTTTAGCTTTAAAATTCACCGTTCTCTGCCAGAAGGTTTTGCTGTGGCCCTAGGATTTGAAAACGCCATTCGCTGGGGTGAGACAGATGCCGGTAGCAGTATCTACGGGGTGGTGAGCAAATTTTTTCAGTTCACAGAAACAACGGAAGAACCCTTTAGTCAATTGACGCTCTCTTTGGGTGTTGGTGGTGGTCGTTTTCGCTCGGAAGGAGCCATCGAAGATGGGGTAAATTCACTGGGTGTCTTTGCTAGTGCGGGTTTACGAATTGTTGAACCGGTCTCGGCCATTGTCGAATGGTCGGGTCAAGATTTAAACGCAGGTATTTCTCTGATTCCTTTCCCGAAAGTCCCCTTGACGATTAACCTTGCCGGTGCTGATTTAACGGGCAATGCCGGGGACGGCGCTCGCTTCGTCATGAGTATCGGCTACAATTACTTTTTCCCCCGTTAGTCAGTTTTTATCCTATTAATTTAGCTTTTTGAATGGAGATTAAGACCATGTTGATGAAATGGTTAACTAATTGGCAAGTTTCCCTAGTGGCGGCGGTTTTGCTGACCAATTCCCTAGTCTCTCCCGGTATGGCGCAAACCGGCAACCAATCCGATGCCACCGGACCAATTCTTTCCACCAGTGATTTTGCTGGTCAAACTTTCCCCATCCCCTTCGTCAGGACGGAATTTCAGGGGGGAGAACCGGCTCAAATCGCTGTTAATCAGGCGGCGGCTTCTCTGAATATTCAGTTAGCTGATAATAATTTAACCTCCCCCACGGGTACGCCGATTCCCCCAGCCGTTCAGGAATCGATACTGAGCATCTTAACAGGAGATGCTCAGGCGGGTAATAATATCAATGCTGTCATTGCCGCTCTTTACGCAGTCCCCGGCGCACCGCCATTAAATGTTATTGAAGACTTATTAGCCCTCTTAGAGAGACTGACCAAAGATAAGAAGGTAGTTCCAGCTAAATTGCTGGCGGCGGTGCAGGCCTATAATGTGATGATTTTAGCCAGTAACGAAGAGTTTCTCGGAAATCCTCCCGCAGAACTACGAGCAATTCAAGCATCCTTAGCTAAATTGGTGGGACTCACTATTAGCTAACCCGCATTTTCCCTGCTGACTTTACCATAGTCTCCTTGGATTAGAGGGCTGTGGTGAAGGCTCGACGGTGGGCGCGGTGGTTGGTTGTGGGGGAGTTACAGGAGGGGTATTTCTTACCCCTAAAGATTCTTGGAGCTTGTCTCGCAGTTTTTTGGCAGTATCGGAGTTAGGATTAATTTTGAGAGCTTGTTCGTAGGCAGCGAGCGCCTCTTGGGGGCGTTTCCAGTAGGTCAAGACCAGACCTTTACCGTACCAAGCTTGATAGAGTTGAGCATCGAGTTGCAAGGCTTTTTCGTAGGCGGCATAGGCGAGGGCTAATTGTCCTAACCGCCACATTTTATTACCTTGATTAAGCCAGTTTAGGGGATTAGTGTCGTTATTATTGGGAACTTCAAAAGCCTTGTACAATTGATCACCAATTTCTTGCAAAGATAAAGTATTAGGGGGCGAACTCTCGACATTTATCTGCCCTTGAATGCCAGACTGGGGTGCTAATTTCAAAAAAGTAGTGATGGGAATAGCGAGACTAAAGCCAATTGCTACTCGCACCTCTTTAATTTTTTCCCCCTCATTTTGCCCGTGAATTCCGATTACTCTCCCCTCTGTATCTAATACCGGTCCGCCACTCATACCCCCATAGGTGACGCTAGTATAAATTAGCTCATAACCAAAGGAAGGCGGAAAGATTTTAAACAAAGGGCTAATGGCTTTGGGCAACACTTTACCAACATTAAAAAATCTTTCTCTCTTACCAACAAATTTCGGGTCGGGCCATCCCGAAGCAAAAATAAATTGTTCGTCAGCTAATTCATAATTAGCTAAGGTAGCTAGGCGATAATCCCGATCGCTAGTGAATTGAAAGACCACTAGGTCTACTTCTGGCAACTTTCTAATACTATTAGGGTTAAGAGAATATTTTTTGCCATCATGAGTTACTACCTGTAACTCGTAATAATAGTTCTTACAATTAACTTCATAATCTTTACACAAAACATGGCTGGCAGTAAGAACCGTATAGTTATTTCCTTCTCTAGCGATAATTACTCCTGAACCATTTTGACGAACTATCCCTTCCGCTCCGTCATCTTCTGAAGGAATTAAAACAGTAATTTCCCGGGCAATACCATTTACTTGCTCTGGCTTTAATGCTATAGCTATTCGAGATTGGCTTAAGAGAGTTAAGGCACTGATTAATGCCAGCGCAAGTCCATAAAATTTATTCATGATCCTGACCTAATATAGGGTTTGCTGAATAAAGCTAAAAACCTTACAGGAAAAGGCTTTTAGCTAGATTGAGAGTCGCTCAGGTGCCCCTGAATCTGCTAAAATTACTCAAAACCCTTGCATCTTCTCTCCTTAGTACCAATGTATCGCAAG
>NZ_JADBTZ010000362.1:0-16126 GCF_020245885.1 Microcystis sp. M165S2
AATTACTGGTGCAAGTTGGGAATCTGGTAATGTACCGCAAGTCCTTCGTCATCGCTGTGCTTATCTAAATGGTTGCCTTTTTTAACTTTTTTATTGAGATCATTAAGCATTTCTACTTATTGCAAAGGTGAGATGCTCCCATTAAATATACTCAAAAAAGCTACGATAGGGCATATCGGAAGTTGGTCATCAGACCTAAACGCTTGGGGAGATTGAAGCTCTATTTTGGTTGGTAGCAATACCTGTCAAGACAACTTGAGTCAGTGAACCAAGAATCCCTCGCATGAGCGCGACGGGAGTGTCAAAATTGGTAATATTTATTAACTAAAATTCTCTAAAGCTTCAAACTGACGTAAAGCAAGACTAGAACCTTGATTCCAGCCTAATTCTACATAATAGGGTAAAAGTTTCTTGATATTTATATCGGGAAAGAGACGACTATTTTCGCTTTCTTGATAACTGTCTTCTCTGAACAGATATATTTTTAATTCTTCCCGACGATAAACCCACAATTCAGGGATTTTTAGCAATTGATAAGCCTCTACATCAGTCAGAGAAGTAAAATCCACTTCTATAGCTAAATCGGGAGGAGGATCAACAGTTAAATCAATTCTTTCTTTGCCTAAAATTGCCTGTCTATTATCAATATAAAAACAAGTATCTGGTTCTACTCCCGCTTCTCCCAGCATTTTCAAGGTAATCGGATCAAAACATTGCCAGTCTTTACCTTGACGACGGAGGATAATTTTTACTAAATCCCTTAATGTATCAACACGATTGCCATGACTTGGTAAAGGAGACATAAGCCGAATTTCTTCAGTTTTGCGATTAAAATAGAGTTTGGGATAGGTTTTTTGGAGACGTAAACTCAGTAATCTTTCGTAATCTTCCCAAGTCTGATGAGGGAAAATAACCTGATTACCTGGAGATAAAGATAAAGTATTTTCGTTGAGAGTAATTAGTAGCATTTTGGTAATTATTTTTGATTTTTTGCTGTTATCTCTTATTTTTTTTCGGCTGAGGAGACTTCTAAAACTGCTTTCGGGTAGGCAATGCGTTGATGATGGAATTGTTGCCAAACTTGCACAAAAATCTCGGCAATAATTGGTAATTCCTCCTGACGAATACCACTATCTACTAATTGTTGATCGCGCCATCGGGCCTGAAAAATCTTTTTGATCATATCCATGGCTTGTTCTGGGGAGGCCTCCTTTAGCGATCGCAAAGCGGCCTCGCTACTATCGGCTAACATAACGATCGCCGTTTCTCGCGATTGGGGAATCGGACCATCGTAGCGAAAGGCTGCTTCATCGACGATTTCTTGACCATTTTGTCTGGATTTTTGCAAAGCTTGCTGATAAAAATAGGAAATTAAGAGATTGCCTTGGTGTTCGGGAATAAAATCGCGGACGACTCGCGGTAAACCCTGTCTGCGGGCCATGACTAACCCTTCGCTAACGTGCTTTTTAATAATCTCGGCGCTGACGTAGGGATCGTTAATTTCATCGTGTTTATTCGGGCCACCCATTTGATTTTCAATAAAACCGAGAGGATCGTGCATTTTCCCGATATCGTGATAAAGGGTTCCCGTGCGAATTAATTCCACATTACAGTGCAGTTTTCGGGCGGCCGCTTCGGCTAAACAGGCGACAAAAAGGGTATGTTGAAAAGTACCCGGCGCTTCTGTGGCCAAACGTTTGAGCAAACTACAATTAGGATTGGACAACTCCACCAGACGAATGGGAGTCACCACATCGAAACAGCGTTCCAGATAGGGGGATAATCCTAGAGCGATTACCGTCCAAGCTATTCCCGATAGACCATAGACGAGCGCCGTGGGTAGTAGAGCATAGATGATCGTGCTGGCCGTGGCGCTAACGATTAGGTAGGTGAGCAGATAAACACCCCCTTGACTGACTCCGATTCCCATTCCTAGGAGCGATAATTCATCCCGGGAGCGCAATTTTGCCGCTATTATGGCCGCTAATAGTCCCCCGATCGTCCCCGCGATTAAATCGGCGCTGATGCCTTGGATACTGAATAGGGAAAGACCGGCAGTTAAGAGGACTTGGGTGACGGCCAAAGTCGGGCCATAGAAACTGCTGACTAATAAACCCACGGCTGCCAGATTGGTAAAGGGAATATGGGCGATCGCTAAGATCGGTGTGGTAAAACTTAGTAAACCCAAGAGAATAAAATCCCGGTGACGCAGAGGCCGATGGAGACGCTGGGCCACGAGGCAAAAAGTCCCGATCACGCTGGTGACAAGGATTGCCGTTGCTCCTAAACCCATCCAGTTAATGCCCCGTTCGCTTAAACCAAAGCCATCGATGAGAACAAACTGAGCTTGAGTAATTTTTTCGCCTGTTTTAACGATAATTTGACCGGTTTGAGTGCTAGACATCACCATATCTACCGCTTCCACCGCTTTAGCCGCTTGTTCTTTGGTTGACTCCCGATCTTCTATCAGGTTAGCCTGTCCCTCCAGGGCCGCTAGAAGGATATTTTCGGCTAAAAGCTGCTGGCGACGGGTTAGGCGATCGCTGCTAATCTGCACGGCGATGGTATCCTGTAGGTGACTGGTGGAAATCCCCGGGGGGATGCCTTGCACCAAAATGCGACGACCCGCTTGCAGGATGGCTGTTTCTAGGTTTTGCCACTCTCGATCGCCCATTTGAGCTACTGCGATCAGATCGCCATATTTGAGTTGATTTAAGCTGGAATGCCGATAATTTTGGCTGGTTTGCCCCTGTATTTGCCGTAATTGCCCTAATCGATCGATAAATTGCTCAAATTTCCCCTTTGTCACGCGCTGACGATAGGCTTGGATTTCGTGTATAGCATATTCCTGCTCTTTTGTCAAGGGTTTTGCAAAAGATTCTTCATAGTTGAGGCCGCTTTGTAGAGTTGACCATTGAGCGGCAGAAAAGGTGAGCAGCGTTCCCAGTGTGGCGTTAGAAATAGTCCTGCTGATTAAAATGGAATTTTTGGGCAGAATTGGGATAATTTGACTTAATTGCCCTAAAGTGTCCCGCAGCGCTCGCTCAATCTGGGCAGTGGTTTGGGGGTCTCTTTTCAGCCGGGGAAGCAGTCCAGCCCGAATTTTTTGGCGTTTGAGGGCGGTGGTTTCTTGGTCTTCAAAACTGGCATCTTCGGGGGCGATAATTGTGACGGGGGAAATAGTCCCGACGGCCAATTTCGGCTGATTATAGAAACGATAACCGACTACGCTAGTCAGACAACCGACGGTAAACAGGAAGATTAAGGGTCGTCGAAGTTTACCTAGGGAGTAAGACCGAGATTTTCGGGCAGAATCAGGAAAAACCGTGAAAGAATGCAGAAAATGATTCATAAATTCCAGCTAAATTCTTTGACACTCCCGTCGCTAAAAGCGAGGGATTCTTGGTTCATCGAGTTTCCTTAATCTAGCAGGACGTATCCAACTAAACCAGAGGGAATCTCTCCCCAAGCGTAGTAGTTTCGGTATGCCCTACCGTACTTAGTCCCTTTTTGAGAATATTGATAGCGGCGTTAATATCTCTATCTTCTACATAGCCACAGTGAGGACAAATATGGGTTCTTGTAGATAGAGATTTAGCTACTTTTTGACCACAATTAGAACAGTTTTGACTGGTGTTATGGGGAGCTACTGCTACCGTGGCCTTACCATATTTAAAGCCAAAATATTCTAACCATTGCCGAAAAGTTGACCAAGCCACATCATTAATAGATTTAGCTAGTTTAGAGTTTTTTACCATGCCTTGAACATTTAAGTTTTCGTAAGCGATGAAATCGTTAGATTTAATGACGCGCAATGCCTCTTTTGAGGCAAAGCCTTTACGTTGCCTACTTACTCTTAAATGCTTTCTAGCATATCTCTTTCTGGCCTTTTGGTAGTTGTTTGATTGGGGTTGACCTTTTCTAAACTTTTTAGATTTCTTCCGATTCAGACGATTTAATCTTTTTTCTGCCTTGCGATAGTATTGCGGTATTTCTACCGTTTCCCCATCACTATTAGCGTAGAAAACGTTTAAACCTACATCCAATCCCACACATTTCTTTGTTGGTTCTAGGGGTTTAGCGTATTCCCGAATATCAACGCTAAGACAGAATTGGACATAGTAACCATCCGCTCGTTTAACAATCCTAACTCGTTTAATTTGGTCTATAGGGTAAAAGTTTAGGTCTCTGGTTCCTTTCAGTTTAACCGTGCCAATATTTTTCTTATCTGTGAAAGTTATTTTCTTTCTATCCTCCGATAGTTTCCAGCCACAGTTTTTATATTCCACAGAACGATTATTCTTTTGAAACTTAGGATAACCTTTTTTACCTTTTATTTTTTTCTTACAATTGTCATAGAAACGAGCAATAGACGACCAAGCTCGTTCAGCAGATGCTTGTCTAGCCGTAGAATTTAGAGTATCGACAAACTTGAACTGTTTGGCGAGAACTGCACAATATTTATTGAGAGAATATTTATCGATTTTGTCTTCTTTCTTAGCATCCATCCAAAGCCTTAAAGCCTTATTACGGATGAATTGTACTGTACGAATAGCCTCATCAATGGCAGAACACTGACTTGGTTTGACCACTGCTTTCATTTCTAAGACAATCATTGCTTATCGACCTCAAACAACCTATTTTATCTTAACCTATACAGCATAGATTGTCAAGATTTTAGTCGTGCTTCGCTGTTTTATATTGGCTGGGGTTTCATCCCGTCGCGCTAAAAGCGAGGTCTTGACTCCGACATTTGAGATAAACTGCGCCACCATGCCCAGAGGAAAAATACCAGCAGCTTGGTTTTGGGTTCCCCTTTCTATTTTAAGGACTCCCTGTGCAAAAAAAATTTTTTCTCGAAAGGTAAGCTGCCCGCGCATTTAAATTGCTTGTTGAGATGAGGCACTCAGGCAACAGCCGAACCGCAAAAGAGGGAATAAATAGGGCTTGCTGAATAATGGTAAAACCCTTTTAAAATAAAGCTTTTGACCTGTTAAAGTCCGATGTTAGTGCAAGAAAATAGGATTGGGACTTTCAAAAACCTTGCATTATCCTTCTTATAGTACATTGCTTGGTACAAAAAACAAGGGCAACAAAGCCTGAAACTCCTGACTCCTGACTCCTGACTCCTACCACCACCGAAAAACTTTTTCAGCAGACCCTAGTATAACCCCTAGATTAATACACTTGTACTATAGTTGCCTCAAAAAAATTCCGTAAAAGGTCAAGAGAGCAAAAGAGCAAAGAGTCAAAGCCCTGGGGAGACACACGCAACCCGAAAACCGTTGCTGCCGTAGTGGTTGTCGGGGCTGAACCTGCTGCGGTTGGCAGAACGACAGCAATCAGGGTTGAAGTACCAAGAACCGCCGCGCAGTACACGGTATCGCTTATCTGTCAAGAGTTTTTTTGTACTAATTAATAGGCTTTGATAACGATTATCATTATTGTCTTCGTCCCAAACGCTTCCGTCTCTGGGCGGCTCACCTTGATAATTCTCGTGCCACGGATCTAAACACCATTCCCAGACATTGCCGTGCATATCGTACAGCCCGAAGGCATTGGGGGGAAACTGTCCCACGGGGGTCGTTTGTCCTCGATATTCTCCCTCCGCTTCCCCGGCGTAGGTTTCTCTGGCATCGTAGTTGGCTAATTCTCCAGTAATGGTTTCCCCAAAGTGAAATGGGGTGGTTGTCCCGGCACGACAAGCATATTCCCACTCCGCTTCGCTGGGAAGTCGGTATTCTTTCCCTGTCAATTTCGATAATCTCGCGCAAAATTCGACGGCATCATACCAGTTGACTTGTTCTACGGGTCTATCCCAGCGCGTGGGTGATCCCCCCCTAGCCCCCCCTTCAAAAGGGGGGGAATCGGAAGCCCCCCTTTTTAAGGGGGGTTTGGGGGGATCTTTAAAGTAGGAGGGATCAGGGTTAAGATTTCGTTCTACTTTTAAAGTGGGTGATCCCCCCCTAGCTCCTTCAAAAGGGGGGGAATCGGAAACCTCCCTTTTTAAGGAGGGTTTGGGGGGATCTTTAAAGTGGGAGGGATCAGGGTTAAGATTTCGTTCTACTTTTAAATCCGTGCGGGAGGCAACTGCTCTCCACTGGGCCTGGGTAATCGGGGTTTGACTCATGTAAAAAGCGGGGACTTTGACTAGGTGTTGTGGTCTTTCCCTTCTAAATCCGTCCCAACGAAATTTTTTCATCAGTCTTTCGATTTCCTCATCTTCCGTTCCCATCCAGAATTCTCCTTGGGGAATATACATCATGGGGATATAGTTTTGAGCTTTTTTCCGGTTGCCAACTTCTGCAAGGTTTTCATCGTAAAAATAGGCTTTAACAGGTTTCCTCTCGATAACTTTGCCTTCTTGATTAACCAATACTGTTTCTGCGGTAAAAAGGAAAAGGTTTTCATTGTAGGGAACAATATCTGCTACTTTGTCTATTAAATGTTTTTGTCGGGTTCCTTCGTCTTCCGGGCTTAAATCCCCTCTAGAATAGGCGGCAATCGGTTCATTAAGCAATAACAAGGGTTCATAATCGGCTAAGGCAGCGGATAGATTCTCTAATAAAGCTGTCAATCTAACAAGACGCACTCGGTTATTATTTTTGATAGCTTCTTCTAGTAACTGTTTGATTTCATTGACCGCTTGACTAGGTTTTAGGTAGGCAAGAGCTAACCATTGTTGATTTTGCCAATAAACCGTTTTTGAGCAACGATCACCGATTTGTTCCTGAATATAGGTTTGTAACTGATAGGCCAGAGATTTGAGTTCCTCTGGGGTTAATTTTTTTAATAGTATTTTACGAATATCGGGGGACATTTCATAGAGTTCTCGATCTATTTTGCGGACTAAACTGGAGAGTAAAATATCAGCGATCGCATACCAAGGAGCTTGATTATTTTTATCTTGATGTTGACGCAGATAATAAAGTAAATTAGGGGATAAACTAAGGGGAAAGGCGGCTCTTTTCGCTAGTTCTCTGGTGTTTAGTTCGTTTTCTTTTTCAAATAATCTTAAACAGCTTTCTGCGCTAAAAAAATCTTCATCGTCATCCCAATTATCCCCTTGTTGAAATTGAGCGAGATCAAATTGAAAATGACGGGGTGGGATAGGTTCTTCTTTTAGCCATGTTATCAAGTTTTCCCAATCCTCTGTGGTTAGTTCAAACATGGAAAAATTGGGTATATCTTCAGCTAAATCAGCAATATCGATCGCAGTTGTCCCATACCATCGATGATAGGGTAAGGGGTTTAACCATGCGACTCGGCTAAATCTTCGGCTAAATCGTCGGATAAGGGTTTCTGTTGCGCTCAAGCGCTTTTCTACATAACGTTTTCTAGCAGCACCCGCATCACTAAGAATTAGACAACTGGTTACTTCAGGAGAATAGTTAGAGAGAACTTTGGTTAAAGATTGACTTTCCCAACCATTTTCTTGTCGTAAAACCTCCTCTCTAATCAGATTATCAAAGTAAAAATGGGGAACATTTTCCCAGGTTTGTTTCATTATTCGTCCAAATCCCGCAAAGGGAATCATGGAGTCAGAACAATCAATAAAAATAATAATTTCTCGGCGATAAAGTTGTTTCTTTTGGTAAATTATTTGGTCAAAAAAACCTCGTTTAGCTGTTGCAATCACCGTAGCTTTTATATCCCAAGTCTGTCGAGGACTTTCTAAGGGTAATGGACGCAGTTGCTGCCAACTTTCTTGTAATTTAGCGATACCAATAGGATAATAATCAGGATTATCTAGGGAGGTGATTTTTTTTCGCTTTTCAATAGCTGTGGCAATTTGTGGAAATGGAGTCTCAGGAGGTAAAGGTGCATCCCCAGAAGGGGTAATAAATGCTAATGAGGGAGATTCCCTATCATCCATCGGGTCTATTATTTTGCTAATCGATTCTTCTGGATGGCGAATAGGCGTTTTTTTGGGTATTTCTATATTTATTTCCGGTTGGAATTGTAGCATCTCTGTCCAGGCCTGATCAAACTTTTGTTTTTCTTCTGGAGATTTAACCCATAAAGCTTGACAAAGAAGTTTAATTTTAGGATTCTCTAAGTTGGGATTCTCTTGAATAGCAATATCAGAATCATTGGCGAGTTTTTGAATCAGGTAATTTTCCACCCGATAATATTGTTCAATAGACAGCGGAAATCCTTCTTCATTTCTGAGTTGATAAAATAGGTCAAGTAGGGGGGATGTCATTGGCTCTTTTAACCTCTTGTTCCATAATCTTGTAAATCAGTACGGCTTTTTAGTAAAATACTAGCGTGGGGTAATTTGTCCTGGTTTAATTTGGCGATAATTTCTTCAGGTTTGTACTTGAGTAACGATTTAAACCAGGCTATTAATTCACTTGTGCTAACTTTTTTTTCTCCTTCAGATTTAGTCTCGTCTTGTGATGTTCTCACTTCCTGAAAACGGTCCACTGCTTTGATGATAACATCTTGTTCAGCGTCGGTAAACCGTTCGGTTAATATTTTTCTTAATCTTTCTTGGTTGGGAAGCTCAATATAGTGATAAATGCAACGTCTCAGAAAAGCATTGGGTAAGTTTTTTTCTTGATTACTGGTAATTATAATCAGAGGAAAAGCTTGCTCATTTGCTTGAATTAAATCTCTTGTTTCTTTAATGAAAAAACGACGAGATTCAATGGCTAAAAGTAAATCATTAGGAAAATCTCGATCTGCTTTATCTATTTCATCAATTAATACTACCGATTGTTCTTCCTCATCTCGACTTTGTTTAAATGCTTTACCCAAGGCTTGTAAATCAACCCAATCTTTTGAAATAGCTGGATTTTTTTGCTCAGAAGAAGATTCTCCTGTTCCTTTTTGACTTAAAATTCCGCTAATTTGAGCAGCTTGTAAACGGCCAATATAATCATATTGATAGAGACTATCTTCCGCTTTACTTGTGGATTGAACTGTCCACTCATAATATTTTATAGGATTATTTTCCTGGCGATAATTAAATTCATAAACTAAGGCATGAGCTAGACGACTTTTGCCACATCCAGGCTCACCTTCTAGTAACAAAGGCATTCCCAATTCAATAGCCAAGTTAACAACTTCTATTAACTCATCACCTGCGTCATAGGGATAAATTTTTTGTTGAATCGGTTCATAATAAAGTCCCGATTCTGGTTGAATTTTTCCCCTGTAAGTTAAGGATAGTTTAGCCATCTATTTTCCCTCGATAATTGTCCTTTAAATTGTTGATAAAAAGCTTTCAGTGTGTCTTCTATGTTGCCTTCATTGCTATTTTCCCATAATTCCTGCAAGGTAGATTTAAATAAGTCTGTGGTTTCATCCTGTAAGTCACAACCTAACTGAAGTTGTTGAGCAAAAGTAGGAATAATTTCCTGAAAAGACCGTTGTTCAAAGCGAGAGTCAATCTGTAAGCGATGAATAGGACTTAATTCTGATAATTTGTCCTTATCTCTCCAATCATTACTTTTTCCATAATCTAACCAAATCATTAATAAAAAGCCTTTAATGGGACCATTTGATATTTTACGAGCGTTGGTAATTAAGTTTTGCCAAAACGAATAAATGTCCTTTAAACGGCAAAAGTCTGCACAATCAATTCCTTCAAAAATCAAACAAAAATTATGAGCCTTTAAATTTTTAATTCCTCCAGAATTATCTAAAAAATGTTCATGAAGACTATAGTTATCCCATTCTTCCTGACCATCTCCTTGAAACTTAAAAATAATGGTTTTAACGGGCAAATTATTAGTGATAAAAATTTGTTTTTCTAAACGACGCAAACACAAAACACGATATTGATGAAGACAAGGGGGAATATAAATACTGCCTTCTCGTAAAGGTTTAGCAGCTATTAAACCAGTAAAATTTACTACATTATTGTAATTAAATTCTGTTAAAACACGATAAATCTTCTCATTATTTGTTTGTTGATTTTTTAGGTTTTGAGGAAGTTGACAACATTGTAAACTGTCAAAATCTAGTTTTAATACTTCACAATAAGCTTGAACAATATAAGACTGTTTAGAGGTTTTTTGCCCTTTTTTTCCTAGTCCATATTTTTTTTCAGTACAAAACCGCAAACTATCTCTAGATATGCCAATTACCTTTAAAATAGACGAATCTAATAAATCATTAATATCTGCTAAGGTTAAATGAATTGAATTATCATTAATATCTTCAATTCTGGGTTTATTTATTTTATTTTGAGTAATGTATGTGCTTTTCTTCTGATTTTCAAATCTTTTAAAATCAGATTCATTTTGTAAGTACAATTTCTTCTTATTTGGTTCTAAAACCTCTTTAGTTGTTCCGGATTGTGGCGATGGTGTCATCCAAGCTTTCAAGACATTTAATGGAATGGTATAACTGGGAGGATGTGTTTGACTACGGTATTTTTCGAGAAATGCCTCAAGTAACCATCGACTTGCTTCTATTAATATTTGCTCTGTTTTCTCCGAAGCACAAGAAAAGTTTCCCTGATAAGCATCTTTAGCCTTACGAAGGGTTTCTACATCTTCATCCGATAATCTGATTTCGCCAGACCTCAACATAAATCTCGTCAAACGTCAACCTACCATCTGATCCACTTTTTGATCCCCTTTTGCCAGCATTTGCTTAAAGCATTTTAATCAACTTGTCCTCAAAAAACAAGCCATAAGGCGAAAGGAGCAAAATCTATGAATTTCTGGCAAAAACATAAAGCGGACATTGACTTGATTTGCCGCATCATCACCACTTTAACTGCCTTGGCTAGTTTGGGTGTTCAGGTGGGGGAGTTAAAGATTCCCCAAAGCGAGATTCCCCCTATCAATGAGGTTGAGGTGGAATTAAATATAAGATGAACGTAGGTTGGGTTGAAGCATGAAACCCAACCCCCGCATGGGTTACGCTACCGCTAACCCATCCTACAAATAATTGTGCCTCCCTACTTAGTAGGTTGATTCATGAATCAACCTACCTGCTCCCTAGGAGGGAGATTTAGCGATCGACTGACCCCATAATAATATCAATACTGCCTAAAATCGCCATAATATCGGCAACTTTTACCCCTTTGAGGATATGAGGCAGAATTTGAAGATTATTAAAATCGGCGGCCCGAATTTTCCAACGCCAAGGGAAAACATCATCATTACCGACGATAAAGATACCTAATTCGCCTTTACCACTTTCCAAGCGCACATAATGTTCACCTTTAGGGATTTTGAAAGTGGGGGCGACTTTTTTGGCGATATATTGATAGTCAAAATCATTCCAAGCTGATTTTTTCCCTTCTGCCATCCGTTTCGCTTCCAGATTTTCGTAGGGACCACCGGGTAAACCTTTCAGTGCTTGCCGGATAATTTTCACCGATTCGCGCATTTCCCGAATCCGCACCAGATAACGAGCAAAACAATCGCCGGCGGTTTCCCAATGCACTTCCCAGTCAAAATCGTCGTAACACTCGTAATGGTCAACTTTTCTTAAATCCCATTTCACCCCGGAAGCGCGCAACATCGGACCGGATAAACCCCAGTTAATCGCTTCGTCTCTGGTAATGCAGCCTATCCCTTCAATACGACGGCGGAAAATCGGGTTATTAGTGATTAATTTCTCGTATTCGTCCACTTTTGGCTCAAAATAGTCACAGAAATCCTCGCACTTATCCACCCATCCGTAGGGTAAATCCACCGCCACGCCACCAATCCGGAAATAATTGTTATTAATTAACCGCATTCCTGTGGCCGCTTCCCAGAGGTCATAAATCATCTCCCGTTCTCGGAAAATGTAGAAAAAGGGAGTTTGTGCGCCTACATCCGCCATAAAGGGGCCTAACCAGAGTAAATGGTTAGCGATGCGGTTGAGTTCCAACATAATCACCCGGATATATTGCGCTCGTTTGGGAACGGCGATATCGGCTAATTTTTCGGGAGCATTGACCGTAATCGCCTCATTAAACATCCCTGCGGCGTAATCCCAACGACTAACGTAGGGAACGTACATGACATTGGTGCGATTTTCGGCAATTTTTTCCATGCCCCGATGAAGATAACCGATTACGGGTTCGCAGTCAATCACGTCTTCCCCGTCAAGGGTGACGATTAAGCGCAAAACTCCGTGCATCGAAGGGTGATGGGGTCCCATGTTTAAAACCATGGGTTCTGTTCTCGTTTCAATTTTTGCCATAGGGCTACCGATGATCCCGAAAATCTTTTTAAAGTTATTATAAGTAAACGCTTCGACAATACACAAGGACTATCGGGTATCAGTAATCAGGAGACTCCGAGACAGGAGACAGGATTCAGGAGTCAGGAGTCAGAAGTCAGGAGTCAGAAGTCAGAAGTCAGGAGACAGGATTCAGAAGTCAGGAGTCAGGAGATTATTTTTATTTATTCTTCCCATTTCCCCACTTCCCCATTTCCCCATTTCCCCATTTCCCCACTTCCCCATTTCCCCATTTCCCCACTTCCCCACTTCCCCATTTCCCCATTTCCCCACTTCCCCGCACCCCACACCCTACACCCTACACCCCACACCCCACTTCACCACTCGATCGAGTACAATAGAGTGTTCAGCAAAAGCGATCGGTTATTAGCTTTGATTAGTCCTTCGGTAAGAGTTATAGACCAGAGAAAAGAGCCATTAAGAGCGGCAATCAGCTGAAAAAGCTCAAAAACTGAATTTTAGGCTCAAGGCTGACCTTAGCTTGCTGAAAGCTGAATCCCGTTGATAATTTTTTTACTTGAATCACCGTGGTTATCCAAATCGACTCAACTCAAAACTACGAAACCAAAACCCAAGAGATCGCTAGACAACTTTTAGCCGAAACTCGCGAAAAAAAAGGTCTTTGGTCTGCTTTACAGGATCAAATGCGTTGGGATGATAAATTACTCGATTGGGCAATGTCTAACCCCAATTTACGAGTACAATTATTCCGTTTTATTGACTGTTTACCCGCTTTACGCAGTAATGCCGAGATCGCTAATCATCTGCAACAATACCTCGGTGATGCTTCCGTAGAACTGCCCAGTGCGCTGAAAAATATCCTCAACTTTAGTGATCCTAACTCCCTACCCGCTCAAACGGCCGCCAGTCTGATCAGTAAATCCGTAGAAACTTTAGCTCGTAAGTATATCGCTGGGGAAGACCTAGAGCAAATTACTCGCACTGTCACCCGTCTGCGGAAGGAAAAAATGGCTTTTACCATAGATCTCCTCGGTGAAGCGGTAATTACTGAAGCGGAAACCCAAGTTTATCTACAAAGTTATCTCGATTTAATGACCCATTTGGCTCAAGAAGCAACCAAATGGAATAAAGTTAGCCAAATTGATCAAGCGGACGGCGAATTACTACCACAAGTGCAGGTTTCTGTCAAGCTAACTGCCTTTTATTCTCAGTTTGATCCCATGGATCCGATTGGCAGTAAAGAGAAAGTTTGCGATCGCATTCGCCTACTATTGCGACGCGCTCAGGAGTTAGGGGTGGCAGTCCATTTTGATATGGAACAGTACGTTTATAAAAACCTCACCCTGGCTATCCTGAAAGAATTACTCCTAGAAGAAGAATTTCGCAGTCGTACCGATATTGGCATCACCCTACAGGCATATTTAAGAGATTCTGCCCAAGATTTACAAGATTTAATTAATTGGGCGAAAAAGCGCGGTTATCCCGTTACTGTCCGGCTAGTCAAAGGCGCTTACTGGGATCAGGAAACGATTAAATCTCGCCAAAATCATTGGTCACAGCCGGTATATAACGAAAAATCGGCCACCGATGCCAATTATGAACGGATGACGCGGTTATTATTGGAAAATCATCAATATTTATCCGCTGCTATCGGTAGTCATAACGTGCGATCGCAAGCCTTGGCCTGTGCGATCGCAGAAAGTTTAGAAATTCCCCGTCGTCGCTTTGAAATGCAGGTATTGTACGGCATGGGCGACCAATTAGCCAAAGCGTTAGTGAAGCGGGGTCATCGGGTGCGGGTTTATTCCCCCTACGGACAACTCTTACCCGGTATGGCCTACCTAATCCGCCGTTTATTAGAAAATACCGCTAATAGTTCCTTCCTGCGGCAAAATTTGGAGGATCGTCCTGTGGAAGATTTAATCGCAGCCCCCCGGGTTTTAGGCAATGATAACCCGATTATCCCCGGTTTTCCTAATGCCCCTGATACAGATTATGCCAACGAGCAATTGCGAAATAAAGCGAATCAAGCCCTTACTTTTGTCAAAAATTCCCTCGGTAAGACCTATTTACCCCTAATTAACGGTGAATACGTCACCACCAATGTTCAAATTAATTCCGTTAATCCCTGTAACCCGCAGGAAATAGTGGGTAAAGTGGGCTTAATTGAGGTGGAACAGGCAGAAAAAGCGATAATAGCGGCGAAACAGGCTTTTCCCGCTTGGAAACGCACTCCAGTGGCTAAAAGAGCCGAAATACTGCGAAAAGCGGCAGATTTGATGGAAGAGCGACGACACGAGTTATCGGCCTGGATTTGTTTAGAAGTGGGCAAAGTTATCCAACAGGCGGATCCGGAAGTGTCAGAAGCGATCGATTTTTGCCGTTATTACGCTTCCGAGATGGAAAGACTGGATTTAGGGCATAATTTCGACGTAGCAGGCGAGAATAATCGTTATTTCTACCAACCCCGGGGTATTGCTTTAGTGATTTCTCCCTGGAATTTCCCCCTAGCGATCGCAGTGGGGATGACAGTAGCAGCTTTAGTAGCCGGTAACTGCACGCTATTGAAACCAGCCGAGACTTCTTCGGTGATTACGGCGAAATTTGCCGAGATTCTCCTAGAAGCGGGTATTCCTGCTGGAGTCTTCCAATATATCCCGGGTAAAGGTTCGCAAGTGGGGGCGCATTTAGTCAGCCATCCCGATGTTCACCTAATCGCCTTCACCGGTTCACGAGAAGTGGGCTGTCGCATCTATACAGATGCCTCTATCGTGCAAAAGGGTCAAAAACACCTAAAACGAGTTATCGCCGAAATGGGCGGCAAAAATGCCCTAATCGTCGATGAGAGTGCCGATTTAGATCAGGCCGTTGTCGGTGCGGTTAAGTCCGCTTTTGGCTACACCGGCCAGAAATGTTCCGCCTGTTCCAGGATCATCGTTCTGGAAAGCGTCTATGATAGCTTTGTGGACCGCTTTGTCGAGGCTACCAAGTCCCTCAATATCGGGCCGACGGATTTACCGAGTACGGAAGTAGGACCGGTTATCGACGAGAAAGCTCAAGCAAGAATTCGGGAATATATCGAAACTGGTAAAAAAGAGGCAGAATTGGCCCTAGAAATGCCAATTCCAGAAGTGGGTTATTTCGTCAGTCCCACCGTCTTTAAGAATGTTCCCCCCGATGCGGTAATAGCGATGGAGGAAATTTTCGGTCCCGTGGTGGCGATTATCAAAGTGAGTAATTTTGAGGAAGCTTTAGCTGTGGCTAACGGAACCGACTATGCTTTAACTGGTGGCTTATATTCTCGCACTCCTGCCCATATTAACCGAGCTATGCAGGAATTTGAAGTGGGAAACCTCTATATTAACCGGGGAATCACCGGTGCGATTGTCTCCCGTCAACCCTTCGGGGGTTTCAAGATGTCGGGGGTAGGTTCCAAAGCAGGGGGTCCGGATTATCTGCTGCAATTCCTCGAACCTCGTCACATCAGCGAGAATATTCAACGTCAGGGATTTGCACCGATTGAAGGGGCCGATTAAGCCATTCACAGCTAAAATTAGCTATTATTGGGGGTTTATACCCCCAAATCTGGTTCATTTATCGGCTAAAACCCATCTTAACCCCCTATCCTTAGATTAAGCGTTTTCACTTTCGAGGGATTTCGCTAGAATACAGAAAGCGGTAAAGCGCGTAAAGTATCACGGAAACCTCCCGCTCCTTTGTACCTCGGAACAAATATCGCCCTTGAAAATGTAATGGTGACGGGTCAAGCAGGATAGAAGCTTAACGGCTAAGGTCAAAATAGCCCACAAATAAAATTCGGAGCCGTCCGCCGCCGGGCAGTCGGTAGACGTTAAACTAAAACGCTTGTGGATTCGGTCTGACGGGGGCATAGTCTTCGGATTGTGTCTAGTTAAGAGGAGTAGAAGCAAGAATCTCCCGTCACAGCGTAGCTTGACGGCGAGAGTGTCAA
>NZ_JADBTZ010000363.1:0-3133 GCF_020245885.1 Microcystis sp. M165S2
AAATTGTGGCGCAAATGCTCTACCCCTACAATTTTTTGTGTAATGAGGCGTTGCATTTGGCTTTGCTGTCGGCGATGGAGTTGGGGCGCGAATTGCAAAAAAACTATGAGGTGCAGCCCATCTGGACGATGCCCGACCAATCGGGGGAATGGAACCGTCAAACGGAACCGACGATTTTAGAATTAATCCATCAAACCCGTGAGGAGTTATTGCTGATTAGCTTTGCGGTTTATGATATTCCTGAAATCGTGGCGGCGATCGCCTATTTACATTGTTGCTGTATGGCTCGGTGGCGAGGGGTGAGGCGAGTGAGGATTCTGATATTGATATTTTGGTGGTGCTGCGCGATCTCGTTTTACCGATGTCAGAAATTCGGCGGATGGCAGATATTAAGTTAGATTTTTTGCTGGAGTTTGGCGAACTGCTTTCAATTATGCCTATGTCTTTGGATGAGTTTAATGACAATTCTGCTTCGTTGTCCGTTTACGGCGGTGAGGATGTCAATCAGCCAACTATAATTAATAAGCGACGGGAAAAAATCTGGTCTATTTTACGCTCTATGAGGTATTCTAATCGGTGTCCTTCAAAATTAGATTGATTGCTCGAATACTTTAGCCATGAAAAAACTTCTTTCTCTCGCCACCCTAACTGTGCTCTTTTCTGTTTCTTTTGGGTTAACCTGGATGAAGCCGGGAAGCGCCAACGACGATGCCAAAATTGAGGCTCGTATTGCTGCTTGGGGTCGCAATTGCAAAAATTCCGTTGTTTCCCATATGGGAAGCGACGTTTCGATGTCCGATATTAATGTGACTCTCGGCGCAACACTTCAGTCTTCTATTGATGCGGGAGAAACAACACTCCAAGATATCAACCGAGGTGGATTAAGCTACAATTGGTCTGTGCCGAAGAAAAAAGTCTCTGGTTACTGTAATACTGACGGGAAAGGCAATGTTACAGAGTTTAAATTAGACTAAACGAACCAAGAGATTTCGTAGGGTGCGTTCCCCACTGCAACTCCGACTATGCAACTAATCGACGAGGGGGAACGCACCTTACTGATTGATTGATCTAATTGTTTATAAACTCTATGGATTAAGCGAGGAAGAAATTAAAATTATTGAAGGGAGAGAGTAAAAAAAGAATAGAAATCTCCAAAAATCTGTAATAAGGACTAGAAGGAAAGGGGTTAATTTTCGGTGATTGCTATCAGATTACAACATCTGCTCGAAAACTTGACAGACGCGGGGTTGAAAGCGCTGACGGTGTTTTATTTTTAAAAAAGGGCGCATAAATTCGAGATAGCGGGGGTATAAACCAGAAGTATCGATGACTCGAATCGATCGCAATGTGCCTAATTCTAATTCCTTTTGAACCATCAATTCGGAAATGCCGGCAGCTGCCAAACTATTCTCGATGATTGCCTTGACCATTTCTCCCGTATTTAACAGCAAAGTCACCTTTAATGTCCGTAAATCGATGCCCCAATTCTGTAACGCTTCCTCGAATCTTTGTTGAGTTCCCGAACCCGATTCTCGCATTACCCAAGGGGTTTCGACTAATTCTGGTAATTCGATCGCTTCTCTTTTATACCAAGGATGAGAACGTCCGACAATAATTAATAGGCGATCGCTGCCGACGATCTCCTGTTCTAAACAATGTGTTAAATCACTCTTGACTTCTCCCTCGATTAATGCTAGGTCAAAACGTCCGTTAGCCGTACCCAGACAGATTTCTTCCGTATTAGCTAGGGTGCAATTGATCTTAATTGCCGGATAGCGCTCCTGAAAATCGCTAATTTTTGCTGGGAGCCAATAGTTACCAATAGTCAAACTCGATCCTAATTGCAGTTCTCCCCGTTGCAAGTCGTTGAATTCCGCCAATCCCCTTTCTGTCAAAGCCACCTGGGTGAGAATGCGTTGCGCTTCTAATTGCAATAAACGTCCTGTTTCCGTGATCTCGATGTGACGACCGACGCGATGGAATAATTTCACCCCGTATTCACTTTCTAGGGAGGCAATGGCGGCACTGACGGCCGGTTGGGTGATATATAAAGCTTCTGCTGCTTTGGTGAAGTGGAGATGTTCAGCAGTCGCTAGAAAGATTTCTAGTTGATCTAGGGTCATTCTGGCCATGGCAATGGGTTTTTTGTCTCTATTGGTCTTTCCATCATTTTAATTTATTAAATCAACAAGAAAGAATATTTGATTTTATTAATGGCTCTTTCTAGAGTAGAAGTAGGGCGATCGAGACCAGAAGAGCCGATTAAGAAAAAAATCCTATGACTACCATGATTACTGCCATATCCACAGCAATAGCGGCGTTTATTGCCACTAATCTCGATGACATCCTGATTTTGACGATTCTTTTTACCCAAGTCAACAAACTTTTTCGCCGTCGTCATATCGTTATCGGTCAGTATTTAGGCTTTATACTGCTGATTTTGGCTAGTTTAACCGGCTTTTTCGGGAGTTTCTTGATTCCGGCTCAGTGGATTCGTTTTCTCGGCCTGTTGCCGGTGGTTTTCGGAATTCGGAGTCTCTGGCAGCGAGAAGAAACCGAGACGGATAATCATCTGGAGGTGGCTGTAGAATCAGCACCGTCTTCTCCTTTGGCGGCCTGGTTTTCCCCTCAAACCTGCGCTGTGGCGGCAATTACCATCGCCAATGGCAGTGATAATATCGGCATTTATCTGCCTCTGTTCGCTAGTAATGCCTGGCCAAATTTAGTCACTATCGTCAGCGTTTTTCTGATCTTGGTGGGTGTTTGGTGTTTTACTGCTCATCAGTTGACTAAATTACCGGCGATCGCTAATTTAATTAGCAGTCACGGTAGCCACTTTGTCCCCTGTGTGCTGATCGGTTTGGGTGTATTTATAATCAAGGAAAGTCTTCCCCTCGCTTTCTTGGCCTTATCCTTAAGCTATGGATGGGCGCTTCTCCAGCAGCAACCCAAATCTATTTAGGGTTTGCGGCAAAAAGTTTGTTGGTGGGGGTTGGGGTGTGGGGTTTTACCCATTTTCAGGTGGTCAATTACCTAATTTTCAGGGAAAAAGTCCCTGAATTTTCCCCCCAATCACTCCAAGGGTCGGCACTTTTTGAGGGAAAAAAAGTCTAAAAACCTTGTTGGATAAGGT
>NZ_JADBTZ010000364.1:0-3611 GCF_020245885.1 Microcystis sp. M165S2
ATCTTGCGATACATTAGTACTAAGGGGAGAAGATGCAAGGGTTTTGAGTAATTTTAGCAGATTCAGGGGCACCTGAGCGACTCTCAATCTAGCTAAAAGCCTTTTCCTGTAAGGTTTTTAGCTTTATTCAGCAAACCCTAGCTAGATTTGAAGCTCGTGCATTGGTTGTTAAAGCTACTGTTGAGCAATTCCCCACCGTAGATTTAGCCTTTGCTTGGACACAAGATAAATATGCGCCGCTAATACTAGGACAGATGAACTTCTTTCTTGCCTTTGATGTCTGTTTTTACAGATACGACTTAGCATTCGAGATTAGTCAAAAATAGTTTGACTGGAGAAAAAGAGGTGCGTTACATTTCATTAACTAAGCAACCAGCGATCGCAGTTTCACCTCAAGCGATCGCCCTATGAAAAGAGATTAATTTGTCTAAAGATTTGCTAAACTGAGGACAATAATCGCTTATTTTCAAGGTGTTAACTAAATGTGGTGGCAAAGTTCTCGGTTAGACCGTATTGAAGCCAGTCTAGAGGCAAGTCAGCAGCGAATAGAGCGAATAGAAAGCAATATTGACAGATTAGCAGAAATCAGTGAGGCAACGAATCGGCGTATTGATCGGTTTGTGGAAGCTACTGCTCAACAAATGGAGGAATCTAAGGCTCGTATTGACCAACTGCAACAAGGGATGGAACAGCTTCAGCGTGCAGTTGGCTATTTTTTAAGTCAGGACGGTAACTAACGATCGCCTTTTCAAAAATCAAAAAACCCCGTTAGCTTACAATCACTTGCTTCAATCAATGAGCATGGTACTACGGCTAGAGAAAAAAGAGGTGTGTTAGATTTCATTAACTACCAGAGCGGCGTACTGCTACGCAGTGCCTTCGGCATCGCACTTTTTTATTTTATAGACCGCTTGAAGGCACTTAACGAAAATATAGAAAACAAGGCAATAAGTGCAACAAAAACTTGCTGAATTGCAAGGGAAAGGGGAGCAAATGCCAGCAAACCAACTA
Source organism: Microcystis sp. M165S2 (assembly GCF_020245885.1). Taxonomy (NCBI): domain Bacteria; kingdom Bacillati; phylum Cyanobacteriota; class Cyanophyceae; order Chroococcales; family Microcystaceae; genus Microcystis; species Microcystis sp. M165S2. The sequence goes on from NZ_JADBTZ010000364.1 coordinate 1,012, forward strand.
GAACTAGAGCTAAGATTGAAAAGTAAAATCCAATCAATTGTGATTGCTTATTTTTACTGTAAGAAGGTTGTCCTTGTGTATTCATATTGTAATTTTGTTGCCTTACACTTGCTGGGGTAAATTCTCCATTAAGAGTGGTACTGCTATTGGGAAAGTTGTATTGAACGTTATATATCTGACGTGGTTCTTCTTGGAGATGTGCAATAACGTTACTCAAGATTTGAAAAAGTATTTCCTGATTAGGTTCTGATTTAATAGCTTCACTAAGTTCTATTACTACCTCAGCAACCTCAGGATCTTTCTCCACAGCAATTTCAATCTGAGTTAGGACTTCCCGATAACTTAGTTCTCCTTTCGATTCTTGTTCGACAACTTCTGGGTATTTCTGCTCCATAAGATCAAACAGTTTTTTTCTCAATTCCAGAGCTTTTGCGCCAACTTGATCACCAGGCTTTTCAATAGCTTCCGTGAAGATTATACTAGCAATTGCTGAGGCTGTTAAAGTTAGTGAATCCATAATAAATTTTCCTTGAAATAATGCAAATATAAAGAGTGATTAAGATTTGGGAGGAAAAATTGATGATAATCTTTCATAAATTTTGTCAAAAAACTCTAAAAAATTATCATAAAGCTCGTCAAATGGAATCCTAAGTAAGGTTGCTAATCCTAAAAGAAGAACAAAGGTACCTACAAGCGGGGAGGTTGAGTACATTATACCCAGACCAATGGCAATAGTGCCTGATGAAGCAATCGTGATGGTTCTTTCCTTCTTGTCTTGGGTTAAACGCTCATACTCCTGCTGCTTTTGAGCTTCCTCTATTCGCCTTTCCTGCCACTTCTGCCTAAGCGCAATATCCCTCAACTCTAAAAGCTCCCTAATTTTCTCTGCTGACTGCTCTTTTGCAATTAATCCATCCAAGCTTGCTAGAGGGGAGGGAGGTAATGGGACTATAGCACCAACTTCTTCCTGAACAATTGGTAAATTTTCCTTGAAGTCTTCAATTGATCGATCATCTGGATCTTGATACTGCATAGGCTTTGGAATAAGACTCAATAATCTGGTGGTCTAACTGAGAATTATACGGAAACTTTCGGCATATCACCCCATTTTAGCACTATCGCCAGAACTTTTCCGCATATCATAACCAAAAGCGTATTAGCCAGATTAAACAACCTCTTTTAAGTAGATTCCTAACAACAAACTGAAATAAAATAGACTTTTCGGGAAGTCTAGGACTAATTTCTTCAGTCCACCCCACAATTACCTAATTTTCGGGGAAAAAGTGCCAAAATTTCCCCCCGATCGCTCTTATGTTCGGCACTTTTTGAGGGTAAAAAAATCTAAAATTCTTACCCAACAATGTTTTTAGATTTATTCAGCCAACCCTAAGTTAAATTTCGAGTTGATCGATTAAATCGCGCATGATTTTGGCCGAATTATGTAACTGTTGGGTTTCTCTGGGACTGAGAGCAAGATTCAGAGTTTTTATCACTCCTTTCTCGTTAACCACCGAGGGAATACTTAAACACACATCTTTGAGACCGTATTGACCATCGAGGAGAGTGCTAATAGTCAGAATTCTTTCTTGGGAACGTAAAATCGCTTTAACGATATCCGTGGTAGCTAAACCGATCGCATAGCTAGTATAACCCTTGCGTTTGATAATTTCATAGGCGGCGTTTTTAACCTGAAGAAAAATTTCTGTTAAGCTTTCTTGGTTGGCCGCGCTTAAATCCTGCCAATCTCCTTCTAATAACCTTGCTCCTCCGATATTAGCCGAACTCCAGACCGCAAGCTCACTATCCCCGTGTTCACCGATAATATAAGCGTGGACGTTACGCGCATCTACATGGAGTTGGGTGGATAAAAGAGAGCGTAAACGGCCAGAATCTAGCACCGTACCCGAACCAATCACCCTAGAAGGCGGAAAATTGGTGATTTTCAAGGTAACATAGGTCATGATATCAACGGGATTACTCACCACCAAAATTAAAGCACTGGGGCAGTAAACAGCCACATCCTCAAGAATACGGCGAAAAATCGCCACATTTCGCTCAAGGAGATGTAATCTGGTTTCTCCCTCTTTTTGGGCAGCCCCAGCAGTAATAATCACCACATCGGCATTTTGTCCCACATCGGCCACGGTTCCCATTTTCAAGTCTGTGGGTTCAATAAAAGGCATTCCGTGACTTAAATCCATCACTTCCCCTTCGACTTTATCCGTGGCGATATCTTGCAGAATTAATTCATCAAAACAGTCTTGAATTAACATCGAGTAAGCGCAGGCCATCCCCACCTGACCGACACCGATAATTACTCCCTTGCGAGGACGCAGAGGAGCAGGTTGTTCAGCGTAGGGATTGGGAGTAAATATTTTATCTAGCATAGATTTTTGCAGTTACTGGGTCGTTGACATACTCCCACCGTCAAGCTACGCTGTGACGGGGGATTCTTTCCACATCGCTGTTAGAAATTCCTTGTTCAACGAGACAGCTTAGATTCTCAATGTCTCCATTAAGAATCCAGAGGCCGGACTCTCCCAAGGCGTTTGGGTCGGTTTCTGTTTGCCCAACAGTACCGTTGAGATGATTTCCCAAAT
>NZ_JADBTZ010000365.1:0-3692 GCF_020245885.1 Microcystis sp. M165S2
AGTCTGTAGAGCGACCATAAGACCAGAACAGAGTAAATCTGTTAAGGCAGGTGCGAAACCCCGCAAGGGAAAGAAGCAGAAACCTAAATCGTGAGGTTTGGGAATCACCGTCCGTTTACGGCGGTGAGGATGTCAATAACCTATACTAACCGCGCTTTAGGAGTCAGCAGTTTTCATGGATTCCGTGACAACCCTCCAATGTCAAAACCTAACCTGTCTATCCCCGAACGCTCTCACTAATAGATTCTGTGAAAAATGCGGTACTCCTTTAGTTAAGCGCTATTTATGGATGATGGGTGATTGGGTGAGAACCTATTATCATGTTGGTGAGCTAATTGATAATCGTTATTTGGTCAAACAACCACAAATTGTTCTTGATACTAAACCCGCTCAAGCACCCCAAGCGCCGGACGAACCTCCTAGCTGGATTTCCCTCTACCTAAAATTATTACCCTTCCATCTCCACATTCCCCAAGTCTATGGCTATATTCCCAGTCCCGATGAACGCTTAAATATGGACATCTGGCTGTTGGAATACGGCACTATTCCCCTCGATGAAACGGGAGAATTAATTTATCCGGAACTATTGCCCACTCTGGCCGAGGTTTGGTCGCAAGCTTCTGATTTAAGGCAAATTCACTGGTTATGGCAAATGGCCAAACTCTGGCATCCCCTCCAGAAAAAAGCTGTGGTCTCTAGTCTGCTCAACCCTTCTCTGACGAGAGTGAATAATCAGCTGCTGCAATTGCTAGAATTAAGCAAAGACGAGGCTACCGCTCCCAATTTACGAGATTTAGGGGCTCTGTGGGCCGGTCTGATGCCGACGGCAGCCGCTAATATTCAAGATTTTCTCGCATCCCTGACCCAAGAGCTAGAATCCGGTGATCTCGATCGCCCAGAATCCCTGATCGCTATCCTCGATTATGCACTACAGCACTACGGTGGAGGTCAAGAACGCAGCTATGAGATTTTTACCCGCACCGATACCGGTCCGCTGCGGGAACACAACGAGGATGCCTGTTATCCCCCGACTAATCAGGCCATAACCCTCGCTCATGGTCAAAATCCCCTGGCGATTGTCTGTGATGGCATCGGTGGTCAGGAAGGGGGCGAAATCGCTGCTCAATTGGCGATCGAAACCCTGCCTAGGGAAATTAATCGCAGTCCCACCACTGATATTGAAGTCTATCCCGAGAGTCACAGTCTTGTCCTCGAACAGGCGATTCGTGTCACCAATGATCTGATCAGTCAACGCAATGATCAGGAGTCAAGACAAGAGCGTCAGCGCATGGGTACGACTCTAGTTATGGCTTTTGCCCAGGCCCAGGAAATGTACGCGGCCCATGTGGGGGATTCCCGCATCTATTGGATTACTCCCCACAGTTGTCATCAAGTGACGGTGGATGATGATCTCGCTTCCAGGGAAGTGAAATTAGGCTATCTCCTCTATCGTGATGCCATACAGTATCCCAACGCCGGGGCCTTGGTGCAAGCTTTGGGCATGAGTAGCGCCACTAATCTCCATCCCACTGTTCAGAGGTTGATTATTGATCAAGATTGTGTTTTTCTCCTCTGTTCCGATGGTTTGAGTGATTATGATCGGGTAGAACAATACTGGGACAGTGAAATTCTGCCTCTTTTGCGAGGGGAGAAAACTGTAACCGCTGTGGGGGAAAGTTTATTACAACTAGCTAACCAGAAAAACGGTCACGATAATTCCACCATCGCCCTAGTTTATTGTCGGGTAGTTCCTAAGGCTGAACCTGTCACGCCTTTAGTTTATGCTCAGGCCAAAGAACGGATTATTCCCGATCTTTATGACCAAGATTTTGATTACAGCGGGGACACCTACTCCGGAGAAGAAGTGGTGACAGCAATACCCACTCCCCCCCCCGCATCTTCTTCGGTTTCTAGTCATACTTCTCCCCCCGCGCTCACTAGGGTTTCACCCCTAGTCGTAGGAGCGATCGCTGTCGGTGTTCTCGGTTTGCTGGCTGCGATCGCTTGGCAATTCCTGAGTCCTCATCCCGCTTCCAATCCATCGATTTCTCCCACACCCGTCACCGGTCCGACTCCCACTCCGGGGACGATACCCCCTGCACCCGTCACTGGTCCGAGTCCCACTCCGGGGACGACACCTTCCGCACCTGTCACCAGTCCGAGTCCGGGGACGACACCTCCCGCACCTGTCACCAGTCCCACTCCCCACAATCCCTAATTCATAATTCCCACTTCCCCACTTCCCCACTTCCCTATATGTGACTGAAGATTAATCGGCTTGTCGGGGGTTGCCAGGGCGAGTTAAGATAAAATGCCCGATTAACTGCCGAGTCTATCCTATGGTTGATGCTGCGACGTTCTCCTCCGACACCTCCGCGATCATTGATGCCTTTGAAACGCCTCTAGAGTTTAACTTTCAACTGCCGGATCCCGAAGATGAAACCATCCAAGATCATGACTTTCAGCAGCAACTGGATTCTTTTTGGAAAGTTTGCGATCGCTTTGATTTGCAAACGGAAATCTGGCGGGGGCGAATTTTGCGAGCTATTCGCGACCGGGAAAAGCAAGGCGGTGATAGTCGCGGTACAGGCTTTTTAAACTGGTTAAAACAGCGAGAAATCACTAAAAGTCAAGCTTATGCTCTGATTCAATTGGCTAATAGTGCCGATACTCTCCTAGCAGAAGGACAACTGGATCCCGATAGTATCAATAATTTTAGTAAACGCGCCTTCGTAGAAACGGCCAAATCTGCCCCCGAAATTCAAAAATTAGTCAGTGATGCGGCCCGACAAGGGGAGAGAATTACCCGTCGGGAGGTGAAGCAATTGGCCGATGAATGGACGGCGATGAGTTCAGATTTACTACCCGATGAGGTGAAAGAAAAAGCCAGCGATGGTAGTTTACCGGCGCGTCATCTCGCCCCTCTAGTGAAAGAATTAGAAAAGTTACCCGATACTCATATCGAAACTCTCCGTCAAGAAATCGCCGCTAATCCCGATGTGGACACAGTAAAATTAATCACCTCGGAAGCACGCAGTTTAGCCAAATATCTCGATGCGGCAGCCCAAGTACAAACTCTCCGACGGGGTAATTTAGATATTGAAATGGCTCTAGAAGAAGCTTTGCGCGTCGATTGTCTAAATACGGCGGCGGATCTGGTTAAACAAGCCACACAATTAGAGCAAGCCGTAGCTAAACTTTATACTACTTGGAAACGTTTGGGTAGTTTGTCCGATCGCCTCTATGTGGATACAGGAGCAAGTAATCCCCATCTGCGATCGATGTTAACCTGTTTGGAAAGTTTAACCAGTGAAGTGATCGAAGTAGAACTGGATGAAGGTGGGCAAAAAATTGTACGTTTACGCATTATCAGCGATGGGGGAAGTTAGATGCTTTTTTGGTGGTTGGGTGTTGGGTGTTGGGGTGTTAGGGTTTTAGGGTGTTAGGGTTTTAGGGTTTTAGTTGAAATTCCCCTATCCCCCCATTACCCTATTCCCCTAACGGCTTGCTGCTATAATCTCTGAATATCCTCAACTTTTTTGACATCCTCGCCGCCGTAAACGGACGGTGATTCCCAAACCTCACGATTTAGGTTTCTGCTTCTTTCCCTTGCGGGGTTCCGCACCTGCCTTAACAGTTTTACTCTGTTCTGGTCTTATGGTCGCTCTACAGACTGACACCGCAAGTCCTGC